>JBAXCL010000080.1:0-5200 GCA_037141515.1 archaeon | reverse complement strand
AGCTATTGGCCCACAATTTTGAATTAATGGATCCTGAGTTTGCGAAGATGTGCACACAGTAGGCTGACAAACGAAACCATCTGGAGTGTTACAGGAAGTATAATTAAGCACGTTATCTTTACAACAAAATGAAGTAGGATCAGCTATTGGCCCACAATTTTGAATTAATGGATCCTGAGTTTGCGAAGATGTGCACGCATTAGACTGACAAAAGAAATTATTTGAAGTGTTACAATCCTGTTTAGAAACTACCCTATCTTTACAACAAATTTTTCCATTTAGACAAGTTCCATTAAAAGAATTCATGTCATATAAATCACACCCCCAAGTCCCAACGCTCAATTTACATTCCCCGCCAGCAACAATGCAAGTATCATCACAAGTGCCAGTGCTCCGACAAACACAAATTGGAGTAAGAGGATTCAAACAACAGTTCAAATCAAGACCAGTCAAACCTGCACAAGCACAACCAACCGCACTAGGATTCAAACAACAAGTCAAAGCAAGACCATCCTTACCCTGACAAGAATTACAAACAGGATTGCTACGATTCATACAACAAGTCAAATCAAACCCACTCTTACCGACGCAAGAACAACCAGAAGCAGATGGATTGATACAACACGCCTTTGCAGTACCAGTCAAACTGTTACAAGGGCGACAAATAGGATCCGTAGGATTCAAACAACAAGTCATCTCATTACCAGTCAAACCTGCACAAGAACAAACAGAAGCAGATGGAGTGGCACAACAAGTCAACGCATTACCCGTCAAACCTGCACAAGGACAAACAGAAGCAGATGGATCCAAACAACAAGTCAAAGTAAGACCAGTCTTACCCTGACAAGAATTACAAACAAAAGCAGATGGAGTGACACAACAAGTCAACGCATTACCCGTAAGATTCCTGCAAGGACAAACAGGATCAGTTCGATCCCAACAACAAATCATCTCATCACCAGTCAAAACATAACATGCACAAATAGGATTACCGGGATTCAAACAACAAGTTTTTTCAACACCAGTTTTATTTTGACAAGGGCAAGTAGGGTCAGCAGGATTCAAACAACAATGCAAGTCCTCGCCAAGCAAACCAACGCAAGACCCACAATCAGAACTACGTGGATTCAAACAACAAGCCTTTTCAGCACCAGTCAAACCGGTGCAAGGAAGACAAACAGGATCAATAGGATTCAAACAACAAGTCAACGCAGTACCACTCTTATTCCCACAAGGATTACAAGAAGGATCACCAGGATTCAAACAACAAGTCAACGCAGTACCAGTCAAATCTTTACAAGGCCCACAAGAAGGATCTGTTGGGGTTAAACAACAAGTCAACTCAAGGCCGCTCAAACCATGACACTCATCACAAACCGGGTCATCAGGATTCATACAACAAGTCAACGCATCGCCAGTCATACCACCACAAAGACAAGGCCCACTTTCGCATTGAACACAACAACCCTCACAAGGTTGTTGAGTACCGCCACAATGATTTACGCAGATTTGCCCAGTCGCCGCAGCTACTGCCGCACACGAATTAGGATGGTCCGGGGGGCAACAAATTTCCCCCTCAATAGGAGATACTACTTTTACATCGGGGGCCGTGCAATCAACGGGTGGCTGGCAACAACAATTATTTATTATACCTGTTTCGATATACGGGCATCTCGCAGTAGTCAGACTTGTAAAGACAGTCGGACAAGAAAAGAAAGCACCATCGGGCAAGTTTCTTCCGTCAAACGGAATACATTTGCACTTCCCACTAGCAGTACCACATTCAGGGACGCCGTCACTAAAAACAACCCCTGATAAGGAAATGAGAATAATAGCCACTAATAAAACGAGAAATGTCTTTTTCAACATAAAATATGTACGGTTCTTTTACTTATAAAATTATTGGATGCCCCTAACTTGAATAAAATAGCCTGCAAAAACAAAGTATTTAATCTTATGCACAATTGTACTCAAAAATAATCGAAGAATCAATCCTAATTAACATCAATTAATTTTAGTGGAACAAGCATTACCAAAATAATACTTTTTAATCGTTTTACCGTCAAATGAAAATATTACTGTATTTTGCCAGTTGCGTCTTGGAAAAGTGATAATAAAATTTTGAGCTTTGCTTGAATTCTTTGTGCCGAGTAATTCTTTGTTCTCCGCATTACTATTAACTTCCTCATAAATTTTGACAAAATAAGAATTTTCTCCAGGAAGAGAATCGGAATTCCCAACTAAAAGATAACCTTTTGATTTATCAAAAGATTTTGCAACAAACACACAATCTTCTAACCTGACAAACATAAGTTCAAATTCCGGTGAACTTGGATAAACCGCAGTAATTGAAGAAACACGGAAGTTTTTATCAGGAAAATAATAATCAAAAAGCGCTTGAACAGAGGCGCCATTTGATAATTGAATTAAATAATCGAAATTTTTTTGAGCGCTTATGAAATACACGGGATAGTTGACTAGGATTATTTCTTCATTTGCGGGAAGATCTGCCGCGGAAAAAACTACTCCTTGCAAGTAATTTGTATTAATTTCTTGGACGGCCCACTGCTCTGAATAATTATAAAATAACCCTGAAAAGGATATAAAATAAATTGCAAATAATCCAATAATTACTAACCCTATTTTTTGTACAATGTGATTTTTTCCAAAAATAATTTTGCGTGGGATTTTGGCGAATTTTTTAAGCGCAAATGCGAAAATTAAAGAAAACGGGATAAGCGCAGAATACATGTATCGCGGATGAATTATTTTTACAGCTGAAAATAGAATTACTAACAAGACCAACCACAAAAGAATTAATAATTCAATCTTCTTTTTTTTTCTTATAAAATACAAAGCAAGCACAACAAAAATAGCTGCGAATAATATAACTCCTGCAACATTCGCAAAATAATTTAGAAATAGATCGTAATAGGAAGCAGAAATATTCGTTTTAAAAATATCAATAGGATAAAATAAAAATCTAAAAAAATCAGATAAAAGTACTCCTAAAGGAAGTTGCACATCTGCAAAATTCATTAAAACTCTTCCAAGTACCAAATACATCATAACTACATAAAATACAATTAGCGCAAAAAATGGGGCAATTAACTGCACATTATAAATTATCCGCGTTTTAATTTTCTTTTCATTTGAAAAAATAAGCGCGATTATAAAAAGCAATATCGGAATCGCCGCACCTATTTCCTTTGAAAAAATCCCAAGCGCGAAAACAAAAATGAAAGCCAGAAAAACGAGTATTTTTTTTTCTTCAAGTAATTTAAAAAGAATATAATAGAAAGCAACGAAAATAATGCAACCCACAAATCAGGCGCACAAGAAACATACAAAACAGCACTCAACTGAATTGGATGAAATGCAAAAATCAGGGCTCCAAAAAATGAAAAATATCCTTTTTTGTCTTCAAATAGAACTTTTGCAAGCAAAAATAGCAACACACAACAAGCAGCATGAAGAACAAAGTTAAGCCACTGATATGGCACAAAGTCCATACCCGCAAATGAAGATATTATCCACCAAGAAAAAGTAGGAACTGGGCGATAACTATTATAACTTGAAATGTAACTGTGATCAGGCATTGTGAATACATCAATTAGAGGGGTTTTTGCAGAATGCGTAACAAGTTTTATGACCGCATCATACTCCATTAACCCCATACCGAAAAAACGCGCGTTTGCGAGCATTGCTAAAGCAAAAATTATGATTGCGAGTAAAATAGTAATTTTATTTTCGATGATAAAATTTTTATTAGAAATTTTAGTTTTTGATTTCATTTTTTCGCCTTTTTAGGTGCGGCAAAACAATAAACATTTTCTCCGCTTCAACTATGAGCCATTTTGCATAAATAAACCTTTGCAAAAAGCAGAACTTGGGACAAAACGTCCTAAATTAACCATTTTTAGATGCTCTGCTGAGAAATTATGCAGGATTACCTGCATGAGCGCGGCAATCACTTGGCGCAGGAGTATGATTAGAATAATAATAATAATTTCAAACTAATCCAAAGGTTAGCAAATTTCAGCACACGCTTGATGCATTAACCAATAATCTATTGGCCACACTTAGATATCATTTCTACAACTCTTTGATAAAAATCAATTAAATAACTATTAATAAAATTTAATCTGTGCGACAAATTTTTTAATAATAAAATTCGCATTAGAAAATTTGAAAGACTATTTTTTGAATATTCTGGGAATGAAATAAAGTCAAAAGTTTATTTAAAAAGTAAAAGTTTTGGGCAAAGGAGGAGGCCACCAGCACATTGATTGCCAAAATTTTGGCTTTTCTTTCCATCAATGTACTTGTTAAGGTAAAACAGTCGAAGAACTCATGCTTGGGGTTTGGGTTGGGCGCATGAATAATACTTTCTTTCCCTGTCTTACACTAACTAGGTGACCTTCTCTAGCGAGATTATTTAGCCGCTGGCAAGCGGCATTTGCATTTCTATAGGCAAGTCTCTTTTGAACATCCTGAGCAGAAACAGTTCCAGTGTCAATTACTAACTGCATTATGTGCTGGTCTGGTTCGGATAGGACTCTTTGTTGAATTGTGTTGGGGTTTGAGGAGTTTTTAAGCAACAAATCCTCAATCTTTGAGAATTTCTGCTCGAGCCTTGATAAAATCTTGTTAGTTTCTTCTCGCTCTTTGGTGAGTCGGTATAACAAGGCTGCTAAAAACGCCGGATTACTTGACTCTTTCATAACATCCTGCATATCGGTGCTTAAGTCGTGGAATTCCGGAGATATACGCTTAACCGCGTTAAGTTCCTCCATCAACTTTTTTGCATCATACGAAGAATTGTCATGATTAGTCATGTACCATCATGATAGTATCATGATATTTATATACTTATCGGATTCACTTAAAGCCCCCAAAAATTAGCTAAAACACAACTTTCCAAACCACCTAAAAAAGCACAATTACACAAAAGAAAAAAATAATCAATGAAAACTGGGAAAAAATGAATGAATTAAAAAAATCTAAAGCAAATAAAAATAATTATTAGAATAAAAAATAGCAAAAATAAATTAATTGATTAAATAACACACAAAAATTTATCCAACAACTGAACTACTCGGGGTTAAACCCCTGAGGGGCTTTGAAACACTGGCTGGTTGTTATTTCACGTGCACGGGAGCAAATTGCGAAATTCATCTGCACTCTAAAGAGTACAAGC
>JBAXCL010000079.1:0-5300 GCA_037141515.1 archaeon | reverse complement strand
TAATTATTCTAATTGGCAAGATAAATTCTTCATTTATTGCGAGTTTGGTGTGTCAACGAGAGAAATATAAACTGTTTTTTTGGTTAATTGCTCATGATGTTCTCAATAATAGTTTTTTCGCATGGTGCGGTTCATTCGAATAAGAATTTGCTCGGAGGTTGGCTTAATCTTCCATTGAGTAAAGCTGGTGAATCTGACGCGATTGTTCTTGCAAAAAAGCTTTCAATGGAAAGAATTGGCGTTGGTTTTTGTTCAGATTTAATAAGAAGCAAACAGGTTTTGGTTGAAGTTTTAATGCATCACAAAAGTGCGCAAGTTATTGTTGACCCTAGACTTAGGGGGCGGCATTTTGGTAAAGATTTTAATTCTATTCAAAGTCTGGCACAGTTAAATAAAAATTCTCGCCATGCAAAAGAAAACTATTATGGAGATGTTTTAGATGGGGAGAATTTGCATTTGGTTTCAATGCGGGTTTTTCCTTTTATGAATGATGTTTTGCGTTTCATGAAAAAAGAAAGGGTTAATGTTGCAATTAGTGCGCATCCTGATTCGTTAAAACTAATTTCACAGTTTCTTGAGGGCCTTGATCACTTCGAGTCAAGTAGAATAAATCACGACGCTAAGAATTACAAAAAGTATGTGATTGATTTTAAGTAAAAGCTTTTTTAATTATTAATAAGCAACTACTGGAATTATTTTTTATTTTCGTTTAGTTTAAACCCAGAAGCAACTAGTAGCGGGAATATTAGTGTTGCTTCGCCCCAGACTTTTACTGTATTGTCATTGTGTGCTGCTTTTCCCCAGCTTTTTGCTTCTTCTGTGTTTGCGCCAGCGTTACTTCCTTCGCCTTCGTAGCCGGTATTAATGTAAATTGTATAATCTGCGCCTTCTCTTAGCATGCATGCTGCCATGATGTGGTGTTTTGGCACGCTTCCGCCTAGAATTATTGCGCCTATTTTTTCTTGAACTAAAACAGTGTCGTATAGTACTTCTAGTTCTTTTGTTAAATCAATTGCAAAATCCGGATGTTCTTTTTTAAATAAGTAAATGTGGTCGCCTATTGCTCCGTCTGCTAGTGGGACGCAAATTAATGGGATATTATTTTTTCTTGCCCAGTAAGTGAAGCTTTCTTTGTAGTTTGGTTTGCCTTCTAGTTCTTTTGCCATTTCGTTAATTATTGAAACATTGTCCGCGATTTTGCCGGTTTTCTTTTGTATGTCGTATAATCTTGTTAGTATTGGTTTCAGGAATTGCTCAAACCAAATGTATCTTTCGTTTGGAACGTAAATATTTCCGCTTCTATTAACGCCTTTTTCTCTTAATGTTGCTCCATCTGCTTCAAAATCTCCGTGCAAGAAATGTCCGTGGGTTTTGATAATATCTTCTTCAAGCCCGCCGGTCGTGGTTACTAAGAAGTGCACTAATTTGTTTTTCACTAAGTAAGTAATAACGTCTCTTAGTCCTGAAGTAGTAATGTTTGATGTGAATCCGAGAAAAATAAACGCTTTTTCTTTTTGCATTTGTTTTGTAAGTTTTATTGCTTTTCCTAAGTTAGTTGCTTGAAAACCAGTGTCTTTAAATGAATCAAAGAATTCCTCTGCATTAAATTTTTTTTCAAAATCGTATCCTTGTATTTCCCCTTCCCCAATTTCAGCGGATTTCTTGAAAAGCGCATTCCTTGGATTAATTTTTTTTGCTGGCATTAATATCACTTAATTTTGGTAAATATCAGTTTAAGAGGAGGTTTTTTAAACCTCAAAAAGTACCCTTCGCGGTTATTAAGTTTATCAAAATTAGAGTTATTTTAAATTTAAAAAAAACGAATTTAGTAAAATTAATTATGTCTTTGCGTATTTTTAATTAAGGTTTGTCTAACACGACTGCACAACAAGGCTGTGAATCTTTGCAATAAGTTATCAAGTCATTTGTAGAATACTCATATTCTGTATTATCGAGACGAGCTAAAACGTTAGTGGCTTCTGTTGCTGTTGCCCCACATATTACTTGCGCTCTGGCGATTAGTGCTGTTGATCCATTCCAATTAACATAAGATACTTTTAAATTTGAATCGCCGGTTTCTCCAATAGTAAGTAATGAATTGCCTTTGAATTTTCCAATAAAAAACTTTATTGATGATGCGCCAAGGTCAGTTTTTTCTACAAAGTTTGTTGCATGAATAGTTTCACCACTCTTAATTTGGAACTTGTCTGAAAATGATTGCCCCGAGGGGGCAACTATCTTTAGAGTAGTTGTTATAGAATTTATTGAATCGTTTTGATAAAAACCGTGGCTCGGAAATATTAAATTTGGTAGTAATAGTGAAACAAATCCTGACAAAATAATTCCAATTGCGAGAAGTAAAATTATTAAGTTTAATTTTTTATTGAAATTTTTATCTTCGGGGTGTTCCTTTACAGCTTCTTTTGTTATTAATATATATGCAATTAATATGACTACTGCAATTCCTGCGACAAAAAGGAATCCCCCTGAACCAAAAATTGAAAGCGCCCCAAATAGTATTAATCCTAATCCCGGGTTTGCAATTAGTGCTAGTATAGAAGCTAATTTCGTTGCGAATTTAATTTCCGTTTTATTGGCATAAAGCACAATAAAATTAGCCATAAATAATATTATTGCGCTCACGATGTAAAGGGCAATATTGTACGTTTGAGAATCTCCGTTTGTTATTATTGTTGCTAAAATTACGGATATTGCATCAATTATCAAACCAAGCGCGCTTATTGTGGCAATAATCCAAAATAACTTTCTACCACTTGTATTTTTGAAAAAACTGAGTCTCCCAAAAATCCATGAAGCACAAAAAATAATTACAAAATTAATAATAAAATTTACACAAAACAAAGCAATAATTGAACCTGAAGCAAATGATATTGGTTCTGGTCCGATTATATCTGCAAGTGTAAATGGAATAAAAAGAACCGCTAAAACAATTGAAAGAATTAAAAGTAAAGCATTTTTTTGCATAATGCACATAGGCTTTTTTAGTATTTAAATAATCGTTTTAAATTAATTTAAAAAGAAAAAATGGGCAGTGGGAGATTTGAACTCCCGACCGCTCGATTATCAGTCGAGTGCTCCAACCGGCTAAGCTAACCGCCCGTTCATTCTATAAAAAGAAGTCCATGAAAAGCTTTAAATTGCTACTCACAGCCAATATTTCCATAAGCATTGAGTACTCGCAAAGCGAGGAATTAACCAATAGTTTAGCCCCTTTGTCTAGGCGCCTTTTTGGAAAAAAGGTGCGCGAAAAAAATAGCCGAAGGGAAACTTTTTCTGCAAAGCAGAAGAATTGATAATAAAGCCCCTTCGTCTAGTGGCCAAGGACATAGGCCTTTGAAGCCTAGGACCCCAGTTCGAATCTGGGAGGGGCTAGTTTTATTTTTCTTATTTCTTATCTTTCCCGCTTTCTTTTACAAACATTAGTATTACTATTGCAATTATTGTCAAAATTAGGGATAGCACAAATGGTGCTTGGGGGCTAATATTGTCCCATAGTGCTCCTGCGATTATTGATGCTGGGAGTGCGGCTAAGCCAATGCTCATTTGGAATCCGCCTAGTGCACTTGCTCGAAATTTTTCTGGTGCGAGTTCGGCGACGAATGTTTTTTGCACTGGGTCTAGTGCTCCGCGGTGTAGTCCATAGAGGATGAATATTAATATTATTGCCCACCAAACGTTTGTAATAATAGAAATAATGCAAGTGATTATCCAAAATGCGAGTGCTAAGTACATTACATTTTTCCTGCCAATAATATCTGAGAGTTTTCCAAAGGGGTATGAAAATACTGCGGCTACTAAGTTGTATGCGAAGTATAGTGCAGGTACTACTATTACTGGCCACCCTGCATTTTTTGCAAACATTAAAAGGAATGAGTAACTAAATGTTGCGAGTGCAAATATGGTGCTTAGTGATAAGAATAAGTAAAAGTTTTTGTCAAGGTTTTTTAGTTGTAGTCCTTTGAAGAGTTTTAGGGTTGGGAGTTTTCTTTCTTTTATAAAATAAATTAGTGCGACTGCGCCTATTATTGATGGTATTGCTGCGATTAAAAACATTGTTTGTAAACTTATTCCAAGGAAGTTTAGAAATATTATTGCCAAGATAATTCCGACTAGTGCGCCTGCGTTGTCCATTAGTCTTAGTATTCCAAAATTCTTTCCTCTTTCTTTGTGTTCTGATAAATCCGCAACCATTGCGTCTCTTGGTGCGCCGCGTATTTTTCCCGCACGGTCAAGTATTCTAAATGGTATTATCATTAGCCAAGAACTTGATATTGCGTATCCAATTCGGGAAGCTGCACCAAATAAATATCCTGTCCAAATGAAGACTTTTCTTTTCTTTAGTCTGTCAGAGTAGTATCCGCTTATTGCCTGTGAGATTGATACTATTGCGTCGCCTAGTCCGTCAATTAATCCTAGTAGTGTCATGTTTAGTCCAAAGAATGATGTGAGAAACATTGGCCAAATTGAGTTAATCATTTCCGCCCCCGCGTCATTTAGAAATGTTGCTGTGGAGAATGCGCGCATTGTGCGAGTCTTGTCTTTTTCGTTAAGTTTAGTATTGATTTTTTTTGGTTTTATTTGTGCTTTAGTAATTTTTTTTAGTTGTACTTTGTTAGTCTGCATGTCAGAAATACGTTTTGGGAATTAATAAGAGTTGCTTTCACATTTTTGCAAAAGCCAAGTTAGTTTATTTCAATCAATTCGTAATTTGTGTTTCCAAGTCCTATTTTTTCTGCGTATTCGAGTGTTTTGTCTCCGTTAAACAGTTTCTTTCCTTCTTTTTTTCTTAATAGATCAAGGCATACTTTGTCTAGTGCTACTGGATCAGTGCTTGCAAGTACTCCTATGTCTGCTGCGATTGTTTTTTGTGGGGTTCCAAAGCAGTCGCATTCTTTTGTAATGTTGACTGCAAAGTTAATGTAAATTACTTTTTTTCCTTTTTGTGCGGCGTATGCGTATTCAGCTAGTTTTTCATTGAATTCATTCGGTAGTGTGTTTATCCAGTTCGCGCCTACTGCGTCGTAGGGGCATACTGCGATGCACATTGCGCAGCCTATGCACTTTTTTTTATCTATGTGGGGTATGGTGCTGATTATGCATGCTTCTGTTGGGCAGTGTTTTACGCAGGTCATGCATTTTTTGCATTTTAAAGGGTTAATTATTGGTCGTGCTTTTGAGTGCATTGCAAGTTTTCCGGCTCTTGCTGCGCAACCCATGCTTAGTTGTTTTATTGCGCCGCCAAATCCTGCGAGCATGTGTCCTTTGAAGTGAGCTAGTAC
>JBAXCL010000078.1:0-5406 GCA_037141515.1 archaeon | reverse complement strand
ATAGAGGGGCAACCCTCTATTTAGCCCTATTTATATATCATTTCTACAGAGCCCTCTGCTTAATATTCGCGCGTAGCTCTTGAAGAGTTTTTATATTAGTGGGTTTTACTTACTTCATGTTCCGCTCTGATAAGGGTTTGTATTTCGGGGATTTGTGTATTGATCCTCATAAAGTTCCAAAGCATAAGAATGTTTTTCTCTCGCATGCGCATTCGGATCATGTTAAGCTTTCAAAGAAATCAGAGTTTTTTGCTACAAGGCCAACGATTGATTTAGTAAAAAAAAGGTTTGGTGATGCAAGTTTTTCAGAAATTGAATTTAATACGAAAAAAAGTTTTGATGGTTTTGATATAGAACTTTTTCCTAACGGGCACATTCTTGGTTCTGCGCAGGCTAAATTTTCAAAAGATTCAAAGGATTATGTTTTTACTTCTGATTTTCGTTTGCAGGATTCGCTTTTATTTAAGGGTGCGGAGCCACTTCCTTGTGAGACTCTTGTGCTTGAAACGACTTTCGGGGAGCCGGAGTATGTTTTTCCAAAGCAGGGTGATGTAGTTCAGAGTATGGTTGATTGGGTTGAGAAGAATTCAAAAAACAGGCTTGTTTTGCTTTCGGGTTATTCTCTTGGTAAATCTCAGGAATTGACTAAAATAGCAAATATGGCTGGGCAGATTCCGGTTGTTCATGATTCAATTTTTGATGCGAATAATATTTATGAGTCGCATGGGGTTAAGCTTGGGCATTATGTTAAGCTTGACCATAATTTAAAGGATTCAAGTGTTGTAATAATGCCTCCGCAGTTAGTTGATAGGCATTTGTTTGCTACGCTTGAACATTTTGATAAGCGTCGTATTGCTAGCGCGCTAGCTACTGGGTGGGGTAGGCGTGGTGCGTTTGATATAACTTTTCCTTTAAGCAATCATGCGGATTTTAATGATTTGATTACTTATGTTAAATTATCAAATCCAAAGCTTGTATTGACTGATCATGGTTTTTGCGAGGAGTTTGCAAGAAAATTAAATAAACTCGGGTTTGCTGCAAAGCCTATTTCTCATCATAAGCAGAAATTGATGAGCGAGTTTTAATTCGGTAAATAAAACAATAGTTCTATACTTGTTCAATTAAAAAACCTTTTGCATATTCTTCTTTTTATGGTTCAGATTGAAGTTACTGTTGAGCTTATTCGAAGAGTTGCGAAGAATGCGCGGATTAATTTGACTGATGCGGAGCTTGAAAAATTTGTTCCCCAGATTAAGGAAATTATTTTAGATTCTTTCAATAAGCTTGATGAGATTGATGCTACTGAAAAGCCTTCTTTTCAACCTGTGGAAATGGGCAATAAATTTAGAAAAGATGAGGTTAAGGAATCGCTTTCTATTGAAACTGCGTTAAGTAATGCGAGTGCAAAGCTTCGTGAGGGAAATTATTTTAAGGGGCCAAAGGTTTTGTAGGCGATAAAGGTTATATTCAATAGTTGGAAAGTTGTGTGTTGTGCAGGTTTAGAAATTTTTTAATGTGATTTTGATGAAGCGAGAAGAAACAATTAAGTATTTCGTCGAAGAGGCAAAAAAAGATTTTTCTTTAGTAGAGAAGAATCTTGCCGCAATATTGTTGGAAATTAAGCAGCAGGAAAGGATTGGTTTGAATTTTGTAGAGGCTTATGATTTGAATGATGTTGTGAGTCAGCTTGCCAAGCTAAAAAAATCAAAGTTTAAGGGGAAGCTCTTTGGAGTCCCTGTTACTGTAAAGGATGCTGTTTGTGTTAAGGGGATTGAATCAAAGGCTGGGTCGAAAATATTAAAGGGCTATAAACCTCTTTTTGATGCTAATGTAATTGAAAAAGTAAAGGCTGAAGGGGCAATAATATTGGCAAAGACTACTCAGGACGAATTTGGTTTTGGAACATTTGCTACGCACACAGAGAAAGTTCCAAAAAACCCGTTTGATATTTCTCGCTCAACTGGGGGATCTAGTGGGGGGGCCGCGGGGTTTACTGCTTTTACTAAAAATTTTCATGTTGCTATTGGGGAGAGTACTGGCGGGAGTATTGCGTGTCCTGCAAGTTTTTGCGGGTGTTCTGGAATTACGCCTACTTATGGGCTTGTTTCCAGATTTGGCTTGATTGATTTCGCAAATTCTCTTGACAAAATTGGTGCTATTGGCAAGTGTACTGAGGACGCTGCGCTTTTGTTAGAAGTAATTGCGAGTTTTGATAAAAGGGATTCAACTTCGCTTGATAAGGGTTTTGTTGCAGAAGATTTTCCTCTAAAAAAAATGGCGATAGTAAAAGATTTTTTTGATGGGTGTGATGAGGAAGTTCAAAAAATTGTAAAAGAAAAAATTGATTCGCTTAGAAAGTTTTACGAGATTGAAGAGGTGACGCTTCCTCTGAATGTAAAGTATGCTATTAGCGCGTATTATGTTATTGCGACTAGTGAGGCTTCAACAAACTTAGCAAAGCTTTCTGGTTTGCGTTATGGTGTGCAGGGGGAAGTAGAAGGTAAGCATTTTGATGATTATTTTTCTGAAATCAGAAGCAAAGAATTTAGCGAGGAAGCAAAGAGGCGAATTATTCTTGGGACTTTTGCGAGAATGTCTGGTTACAGAGATGCTTATTATATCAAAGCAATGCGGGTTAGAACAAAATTAATCAATGAGTTTAATGAAGCGTTTAAGAAATATGATTTACTTTTGTATCCGACAATGCCTGTAGTTGCTCCGCGTTTTGGAGAGATTGAAAAACTTACTCCCCTCCAAAACTTCCAAATGGATTTGTGTACTGTGCCCGCAAACCTTGCGGGATTACCCCACATTAGTGTTAATGCGGGTTTTGCAAATGGGAGTAATATGCCTGTTGGGTTAATGGCTGTTGCGCCTCACTTGCAGGAAAAAAGATTGTACTCGTTTGGTAAAGTGGTGGAAGCATGAATAAAATAATAACTTATCGCACGGCTACGCTAAAAGATTTGGATTATCTAATGGAACTTGAAGGTAAAGAGATTAAAACACACGAAACACTTGATAAGTTCTATGCATTAACTGCTAATTTTCAAGATTCTGTGAAGGAGTATTTCAAAAAATGTTTGGCATCCAAAGATTCGCTGTTTTTTGTGGCGTGTGTAAATGAAAAAATTGTCGGGTTTGTATTTTGCAAGTTGGAGGACTATGTTCCGATTTTTCGTTACAAAAAGCATTTGCATATATTAGATGTTTTTGTTGAACCTCAATTTCGAAGAGCAGGAATTGCTCAAAGAATGTTTGCTGAAATAAAACGATTTGCAAAAAAGAAGGGTGTGGATTTCATCACATTGAATGTAGATGTGGAAAACATTGCTGCAAAAAACCTTTATATAAAAAATGGTTTTGTGAAACGAATGGATAAAATGATTTTGAGGATGGAATGATGGATGAAATAAAAGTAATTATTGGCTTAGAGATTCACGCTTACCTTGGGACTAAAAGCAAATTGTTCTGTTCTTGTGCTACTGGTGCTGGGCCTAAGCCGTGGGTGAAAGAATATTTGGAAGGAGAAGGAGTTAAATTTGAATTTGTTGAACATGCAGCAGTTACTCGCCCAATTGACTCTGCAAGAGTTAGAGGGGTCAATGTAAATCAAATAGCGAAAGCTCTTGTTTATGTTGCTGATGATAAACCGATTTTATTTATTCTTTCAGGGGATAGAAAACTTGATGAAGCAAAAGCAATTGTTGCTCTTAACGGCGAATCTCTAAGAATAGCGACAAAGGACGAGGTAAAAGAATTTACTAATTGCCTTGTGGGGTTAGTTCCTCCGGTAATTAAAGGAATAAAAAAAATAATTGATAATAAGCTTCTGTCAAATGATATTTTATCTTTTAACGCAGGGGCTCCAACCGCGGGAATAAAGATTCAAAAAGATATTTTGCTTTCTATTATTGATAATTATTCAATTGCCAATATTTCCGAAGATGAATTAATTGTTGAAGAACCTCGTGAAATTAAATCTGTAATTTCCGATTCAACTGCGGAACCTAATACGTTGTGTTGTCCTGTGTGTCTTGGCCATCCGGGGAGTAAGCCAGTATTAAATGAAAAAGCTGTTGAGCTTGGTGTAAAAGTGGGCTTAGCGATGAATTGCAATATTAATGAAGAATTTTTCTTTTCAAGAAAAACTTATTTCTATCCTGACATGGCAAGTAATTATCAAATTACACAGTACGAAGTTCCATTAGCGCAAAGCGGGTTTATTGTTATGCCTGGCGGAAAAAAGGTTCGTATTAGGCGCGCGCATCTTGAATGGGATCCTGCCGCACTCGTGCATCCTGATGGCATGGGTAAGAGTTCTTATGTATTAATTGATTACAACCGCTCAGGGTTGCCGCTAATTGAAATTGTCACCGAACCTGATTTATCTTCTCCCGCCGAAGCAAGAGAATTTTTGAATACTCTTGAAAATATTCTAAATTATTTGAATGTGTTAAAGAGTGATACTACTCTAAAAGTTGATTGTAATGTTTCGATTAATGGTGGGGAGCGAGTTGAGATAAAAAATGTTTCGGGGTTTGCTGCTGCTGAGCGTGCGCTTAGTTTTGAGATTCTCCGCCAGAAGCAGGAAGAAAAAATGGGCAGAAAAATTCTTCAGCACACGCGCGCATTTAATGCAGAGAGCGGGATCACGATTGAGTTAAGAAAAAAAGAAACTGAGGATGATTATGGGTATATTTTTGATCCAGATTTGGTTAAAGTATCGCTTGCAAAAGAATATCTTGAAAGTATTAAATCTAAAATGCCTGAGTTGCCTGAAAAAAAAGTTGCTCGACTTATTTCAAAATTCGGTCTTGCTGAGTACGATTCACGTGTTTTGTGCAGTAATTTTGAACTTGGAAAGCTTTTTGATGAAATGACTATTTTGGGAGCTAATCCAATAGTTAGTGCCAAGTTATTAACAAGGGAAATTCTTGCAGTAGTAAATCACGATTCGTTGGTTCTTTCGGATGTAAAACTTTTTCCAAGCGATTTATTTGAACTCGTAAAATTAATTGACACTGGCTGCGTTTCTGGCAAAAATACTAAGGGGGCAGTAATTAATTATATTTCAGGAGATAAATCAAATCCTTCGGAGTATTTGAAAAAAAATAATTTGCTTATTTCAGAAACAATTGATTTGAATGCAGTTGTAAATAAAGTAATTTTAGCTAACGAAAAAGCGGTTAGTGATTATAAATCAGGTAACCAGAAAACTTTCAACTTCCTTGCTGGGCTTGTGATGCGCGAAACTAAAGGCACGGTTTCTCCGCAGAAAGTGCAGGACACTCTTAGACAAAAACTTTCATAATATTTAAGTTTTTCATCATTTAACATAAAGTCTTTTTTTGGCGCAAAATTAATATTTTTTGCGAGTGTATTGTACCATAAGCGCTTTATAAG
>JBAXCL010000077.1:0-5429 GCA_037141515.1 archaeon | reverse complement strand
CTTTAAAATAGTTTCAAAATATAAAATAATAAAAGAAGAAGAGTAAAAATTAACTTCTTCTTCCGCCTTCTGCCGTGTGTTTAAAGTTTTTTCCTCTTTGTGAAGATAATCCTCTTGGTTTGTTTTGCGAACTTTTTCTAGTATCATTTCCCATAAAATCACCACTATTATTGGAACGTAACTCCATTTAAATGCGAGGTGCAAGTTGATTATAGTAATTGAATTTTTTTATTTAGCATAAGCCATTTGTTGTGAATTGTAATTTATTTAGATTTATACTCTACTTAGATTTGTAATTTACTTATTTAGTATTTTCTTGTTTTTCTTGCTAACCCATTTGCTGTGCTTTGGGGGGCTGATCCTGGGTGCGCCCAGCTTCTTCCTGATTTAAATGGAATTGAGTAACCTGTTTTTTCGAATCTTGAGTATTCGGTTGTCTTGGATTTTTTTGTTTTATTTTCTTTTTTTCTTGGCCATTGGTGTTCTTCCCTGTGTTTTTTAATCAAAAATTCTTTTACTTTTTGGGGTTTGCGTAGTAGAAAAATACTTGCTTCTTTTTTATCAACAGCGTATAAATAATTAACAATTTCTTGGCGGGTTAGTTCGTTTTTAGCTATTTTGCGCGCGTACTCGGCCCTAAATTTAATTGATTTTGCGCTTTGTTCTTTGGTGCTTGCGTTTATGTTATAGTACATTAATAGTTCTTTTTTTATGTGTGCGGCTGTTGCTCCGCCTATTACTTGTACGCATGCGCCTGCGTGTTGGCCGTAGTAGGAGATTTTTATTTTTGGATCAAATCCTTTTGGGGCAAATGTTCTTACTGCTTCTACTGCTAAGTGTAGGGGTTGGCCGCTCGCACTTTTTATTGCAAGTCCCTCTTTTTGAAGTTTATTGAATACTCCCAAAAATGTGTCGTACATTCTTTCAACTTTGTTTTTCATTTCAGATACTTTGATGCTTGTCATGTTGATGACAATAAATGCTTTGTCTTTTGTAGTGACTGCGCGTCGCATATCGTAGAGCCATTGGCGAAATTTTCTTTCTCCTGCCGCCTCTTCAAGTTCAAATCCTGAAAGAAAAAATGGATATACAATAATATCAATTTGTTTTATCATAAAAAATTAATGCTTTTGTAAAATATAAAGCATTCACTAGCTCGGCACGGCACTTGTGGATTGTTTATAATCAAAAAATTCTTTGTTAGTATGTTATTGATTGGGGCATAAAATATTTTTGCTGTGAGTGGTAGGGGTAGTGAATTATTTAGGGTTTTTTACTCAGTTGGTAAGAATTTATTAATGCTTTTATCAAGGTGTAATTAATGCTGTGTTTAAGACATTTGCATGTATTTAGTGTATTTGGAAAAAGTAGCGTGTTTTTTTATGAATGAGATTATAGTTAGGGGTGCGAGGGAGCATAACCTAAAAAATATTAGCATAACGCTGCCCAGGGATAAGTTTATTGTAATTACTGGGCTCTCGGGTTCTGGTAAATCAACTTTGGCGTTTGATACTATTTATGCTGAGGGGCAGAGGCGGTACGTGGAATCTTTGAGCGCGTACGCTAGGCAGTTTCTTGGTTTGATGAATAAACCTGATGTTGATTCGATTGAGGGCCTTTCGCCTGCAATTTCTATTGAGCAGAAATCTACTTCGCATAATCCAAGGTCGACTGTGGGTACTGTTACAGAAATTTATGATTATTTGCGTTTGTTATTCGCAAGAATTGGTATTCCCCATTGTCCGACGCATGGGGTAAAAATCGAGTCTCAAACTCCTCAGCAGATAGCTAAGCATATTATGGAGCAGCATAAGGGGGAGGTTACAATTCTTGCGCCGATTATTTCTCAAAAGAAAGGGACTTATGAGCAATTAATTTTGGATTTGGGTAAAGAGGGTTTTGCGAGGGTTAGGGTTGATAAGAAAATTATTCGGACGGATGAAAAAATTACTCTTGGCAGGTATCAGATGCATGATATTGAAGCGGTTATTGATAGGATTCAGGCTAAAGAAAAAACAAGGTTGGTTGAGGCGACTGAGAATGCGTTAAAGCGCGGGAAGGGGACTATGATTGTTCTTGATGCGAAGGGTAAAGAGAAAATGTTTTCAAGCGCAATGACTTGCCCTGTGTGTGGGCTTAGTTTTGAAGAACTTCAGCCGAGAATGTTTTCATTTAATTCTCCTTTTGGTGCGTGTGAGGAGTGTAAGGGGCTTGGAGTGAAAATTGAGTTTGATCCAAATTTAGTTATTCCTGATAAAAGTAAAAGCATTATTGATGGTGCGATTGATATTTACGGAAAAATGGATCTTTCTTGGCGTGCGCAGCAAATTCAGGTTGTTGGAAAAAAGTATGGTTTTGATTTGTTTACTCCGATAGAAAAATTTTCGCCTAAGCAGTTTGAAGTTTTAATGTTTGGTTCAAAGGAAGCGCTTCACGGGAATTGGGACAATGGTTCTGAAATGAATTTGCGTGATGGTTGGGAAGGATTAATTCCGCAGTCTGATAGGCTTTACAAGCAAACAGAATCCGAGTGGAGGCGAGAAGACCTCCAAAAATATATGCGTTCGAGTGAGTGTCCTGCGTGTAAGGGTAAGCGTTTGAAAGATAAAGTTTTGGCTGTGCGGGTTAAAGAAAAATCAATTATTGATATTACTAGTATGCCTGTGGATAGGGCAATGGATTTTTTTAGCAAAATTGAATTAACTAAAAAGGAAACTGAAATTGCTAAATTAATTCTTAAAGAAGTTAATGCGCGTCTGAAATTTTTGAATGATGTTGGGTTATCATATCTCACTCTCTCTCGTCAATCAGGGACTCTTTCGGGTGGGGAAGCGCAGAGAATTCGTCTTGCAACTCAAATTGGTTCTAACTTGATGGGGGTTTTGTACATTCTTGACGAGCCTTCAATTGGTCTTCATCAGCGTGATAATAATAAGTTAATAGAAACTTTGCACAAGCTTCGCGATATTGGTAACACGCTTATAGTAGTCGAGCATGATGAGGATACGATTAGGAAAGCTGATTATGTTGTGGATATGGGTCCTGGTGCGGGTATTCACGGCGGGGAAGTTATTGCTGTTGGCACTCCTAAAGAAATTGAGGAAAATAAAAAATCTCTTACTGGGCAATACCTTGCGGGTAAAATGGAGATTGCTGTTCCTAGTGTGAGACGAAAATCTGAAGGAAGTATTACTTTTGTTGGTTGTGCTGAGAATAATTTGAAAAATATTGATGTGAAATTGCCGCTTGGGGTTTTCACTTGCTTGACTGGGGTTAGCGGTTCTGGTAAATCAACTTTGTTAGAAGAAATTATCAACAAAGGATTAGTAAAAAAACTTGCGCTTTCCACCGCGAATATTATTCCTGGAAAGCACGAAAGTATTGTTGTTGATGGAAAGATTGACAAGGTTGTTGTAATCGATCAGTCTCCAATTGGTAGAACGCCTAGAAGTAATCCTGCTACTTACATTAAAGTTTTTGATGAGATTAGAAACTTGTTTGCGATGACTAAGGAGTCAAAGATGCGTGGTTATAATCAGGGAAGATTTTCTTTTAACTTGCCTGGGGGTAGGTGCGAGAAGTGTCAGGGTGATGGGACAATTAAGATTGAAATGAATTTTCTTCCTGATGTTTATGTTGAGTGCGAGGAGTGTAAGGGTAAGAGGTACAATGAAGAAACTTTGACAGTAACTTACAATGGGAAAAATATTGCGGAGATTTTGGAACTTAGTGTTGAGGAAGCGACTAAGTTGTTCGAAGCAATTCCTTCTATTAGGGTAAAGCTTGGGATGTTAAATTCTGTTGGTTTAGGTTACATTAAACTCGGTCAGAGTGCTACAACTCTTTCTGGGGGGGAAGCGCAGAGAATTAAATTAACTAAGGAGCTTGCAAAGAGAGGGACTGGAAGTACACTCTATTTATTGGACGAACCAACTACTGGTCTCCACTTCCATGATATAAAAAAGCTCTTAGATGTTTTACAGGTTCTAGTAGATAAAGGAAATACTGTTGTAGTAATTGAACACAATTTAGAAGTAATAAAATCCGCTGATTATATTATCGACCTTGGTCCTGACGGCGGAGAGGGCGGAGGAGAAATAATTGCAAAAGGCACTCCTGAAGAATTGGTTAAAGTAACTAAGAGTTACACTGGGAGATTTTTGAGTCAAATACTAAAGAAAGATGCTTCAAAGGATTAACTTAAATAATTGCAATTTCTTGTTTTAGTAAGTGGTTTTGTGGTTGTTGTTCCAAATAAGCCTGTAATGTTTGCGTTAGTTCATAATGATGGGGAAGTAACTAACGCAATGTCTTCTTTTTTATCCGCAATTAAGGGTAAGAAAAGACTTTTTATTGAACTTGGTTATTACGGCGGGCGTTCGCTTAACGGAACTGATTTTTATCGCTTGGCAATGGCAACAGATAAAGCCGGTCTAAAAGTAATGCCTCTCGATATTCAAAAAAGGAATTCGAATGAATTAGATTTTGGAAAACATTTGCGAATAGAGCCTGAGCAAGTTTATCGTTATAGAAATCTTGACAAGCGAGAAAATAAGTGGGAAGCAATGCTTCATGGCACCACAAGTAAAGATATTATTGTAATGCACCCTGAGCACGGGAAAAGAATTATGGAAATGCTAAAAATTCCAAAAACAAATGTTGCTTATTTTGGAGTGAACACGCACTCTACTTATGAAAGCGAGCGTAATTTAGCTATGCGGGAATTAAAAAGAATTCAAGCAGAGAGAATTGCTAGAAAACTAGTGCGCGTAAAACAAAAAGCAAAAAACCCAAAACCATTTTTTAAGCAAAGAAAAATTAATTCTGTATAATTTATCAAGTATTATTTTGCTTCATCAATAACTTGATTATTTTTATTAACGCCGGCAAATCACTTTGCAAATAGTTAAAAACTCACTTTTGTAGTGCTATTATATTGTGGTTTTTATGGATAATGCGTTGGTAGTAAGTCTGACAAAGAATTTCGAGGATTTTGTGCATGAGAAAGAAGGGGTTGAGTATTGGTTTGCAAGGGATTTGCAAAGTCTTCTAGGTTACTCTAAGTGGGAAAATTTTGCATTAGTTATTAATAAGGCAAAAGAAGCTTGTAAAAATTCAAATCAGAATATTGTTGATCATTTTCCTGAAGTCAGGAAAACGATAGTCATGCCCAAGGGCGCAACTAAACAAATAGAAGATTTCAGGTTAACTCGTTTTGCTTGTTATTTGATAGCCCAGAACGGCGACCCGCACAAGGCACAAATTGCGTTTGCCCAGAGTTATTTTGCCATTCAGACAAGAAAGCAGGAGTTAATAGCGCAAAGAATAAATCTGGTGGAGCGTCTCCAAGCAAGAAAGAAGCTTGTTGCATCTGAAACAGAATTGTCAAAGCTTATTTATGAAAAGGGGGTTGATGCTAATGGCTTTGC
>JBAXCL010000076.1:0-5617 GCA_037141515.1 archaeon | reverse complement strand
ATTGGTGTTAGTGAATTTAAAAAAGAACAAGAAGAATTCACAAAAAACAATCTCCCAAAAGGACTCCCATCAGAAGGAGATTATGCGGTGCCAAAAGAACTAGGCGCTGCAGCGCAAGCAGGAGAAAAAAGCGCGTTTGAAAAACTTCTAAACTTATCAAAAACCCCCGTGAGCGAGGACACAAAAAAAGGCACAATCACTTCAAGCAATTTTTCAAATCCCCCAGTATATCCGCAAAAAAAAGAGACTCTTACCGGCGCAAATGCAAAAAGCGTAGAACTAGGCGAAGAACAACGCCCAAAAATCGAGATCCCAA
This sequence comes from archaeon, assembly GCA_037141515.1. Taxonomy (GTDB): domain Archaea; phylum Iainarchaeota; class Iainarchaeia; order Iainarchaeales; family JAAZKV01; genus JAAZKV01. The sequence continues at coordinate 5,301 of JBAXCL010000076.1, read as the reverse complement.
AAACCACTCCTGAAAAAAAACCAACTCCTGCCAAAAAAAGCCAGAAATTCGAGTGGGAAGATAAAACTCAACAAAATACAGAAAATAAAAAAGAAGTTATTGAAATACCAAAACAAGTTCCAGCAGAAAAAGGATCAAAAACTGTTATTGATGAAATGTTTGAAATACTTGAAAAATTCAAACAATCAGATACTGACAATCTTTCCAACACGTTGAAAATAGATTCAACAACAGTAGAACAAATAGCAAAAATATTTGAAGAAGACGGCGTACTCGAAATAGAGTACCCTGCAAGCCTGACAAAAAAACCAATCCTTAAACTAAAAAATCCAGTAACGTCGAAATTAATTGAAACCCCCAGAGGAAAAATACTTCAATCCTACAAAATAGTTGTTGACCATGTGCCCGCAACCATAAAAATAATTTTATCAGCAGGCGAAGCGCGCCCGACATACGCAATCGAAATTCCGCTAATAGGAAAATACACTGCAAGATTCCTTGATTTTATAAAAGACGAAGTCGCTGAAACAATGCCGATTGACCTTGAAGAAATACTTGATCCAAAAAAATCCAAGAACCTAAAAGAGAGATTCTTTAACGAACTATCAGAACACCTAAAAAGATACTTCCCAACATCCACAATCGAAAGTCTAAACAGGATGTCTGGAATTTTGCTCCACGAAATGTACGGACTAGGAAACATAGAACTAATTCTAGGAGACGATTTACTTGAAGAAGTAGGAATCAACTCATCAAAAACACCAATAACTATTTACCACCGAGTACACGGCTGGCTAAAAACAAATCTACTCCCAGGAACTGAAGAAGAAATAAATAACCTCGCAAGCCAAATAGGAAGAAAAGTAGGGAGGGATATTACAGTACTAAACCCAATACTTGATGCACACCTACTTTCAGGAGACCGTGTAAACGCAACACTCTTCCCAATATCAAGTGAAGGAAACACAATCACAATCAGACGCTTCGCAAGAAAACCATGGACAATAATTGACTTCATCGGAACCGCACACACAATGAGCGCAGAAATGGCTTCAATGCTGTGGCTTGCAATGCAATACGAACTAAACATAGTAATTGCAGGCGGAACCGCATCCGGAAAAACTTCCACACTAAACACAATACTTGCACTCGTACCAACTTACCACAGAATAATTTCAATTGAAGATGTACGCGAATTAGTACTTCCAAAATACCTTGAATGGAACTGGATACCAATGGTTACAAGAAGCGCCAACCCTGAAGGACTTGGAGAAGTTACCATGCTTGACCTAATGATTACCTCACTAAGAATGAGACCTGATAGAATAATTGTTGGAGAAATGCGAAGGAAAAAAGAAGCAGAAGTACTAATGGAAGCAATCGAAACAGGACACTCAATTTACTCAACAATACACGCAAACTCAGCATACCAAGTACTAAGAAGACTAGCAGAGCCCCCAATGAGCATACCCCTAATGCAAATAGAATTAATTGATTTAATTGTTGTACAATACCGTGACAGAAAAACAAACAAAAGAAGAACCTTTGAAATATCAGAAATAGAACAAACATCCACAGGACAAGGACTGCAAGTAAATACAGTATACAAGTGGGCGCCCCGATCAGACACGTGGGAAAGACTAAACAAACCATCAAAATTAATCACACTACTAAACCTACACACGGGAATGACTGAAGATGAAATAAACAACGAAATAGATAGAAGAAGAGAAATTTTTGAATGGCTACAAAGACAAAATATTACAGATTTAGATCTAATAGGCTTTGTGGTGAAACTATTCTACTCCGAACCTGAAGAAGTTAAAAAACTAGCTCAAAAGAACGCGACAGCATCAACAATAGTTGAATTAATGAAAGGATACGGATAAAATATTTGATATATGAGGTAAAAACAATAAAAATACAAAAAACAAAAAGATTTAGGAAAAATTAAAATAATTCAATAATAGAAAAAAAATATTTTTTGGAAAAACAACAGGTGTAAAAAAATGGAAAAAACCCCAGTATTAATGCTTTACTCAATAGAAAACGCTAAACGCTTGAGCGACAAATACCTTTTTATCGGAAGATTCCTTTCAAAAATAATTTTCGCTTTAAAATATGACTTACAAAAAGCAGAAATCACTATTGATGTAGAAAGATACTGCCTAGCATCACTAATATCAGCAATAATTTACGGGGTAATGTTCATTTTTGTAGGAATGGCATTTGGAACAATAATCACACGAACATTTGGAATAATGACAATTGCAATGATGCTGCTTTCAGGAATAGGAGCATTTAGTTTAATGCTACTATTCCACCTATTTTATCCAAAACTCGCATCAGGCCAACTAGCAACCATGGTCGACCAAGATTTATTATTCGCACTAAGAGCAATGCTAATACAACTAAGTTCAGGAATCAGCCTATTTGAAACAATGAAAAATATTTCAAAATCAAATTACGGACAAGTATCAACAGAATTCGCAGTAGTAATTAAAGATATGACATCAGGAGTAAGCGAAACAGCAGCACTTGAAAAACTTGCATTTAGAACAAAATCCGAAATACTGAAAAAAACAATCTGGCAAATAATAACAACAATGCGAAGCGGAGGCTCAATAATAAACGCACTAAACTCACAAGTTGAAGCACTAGTAGCCCAACAAATGGATACAATAAAATCATACTCTGCAGAACTAAACCTCTGGACACTAGTATACCTAATGATAGCTGCGGCAATGCCCTCACTAGGAATAACATTCTTAGTTATTGCCTCATCAGTAGGCGGTTCAGGAATCGGCCCCGAAGCAGTACTTTTAATAGTAGTTCTTTCTCTTGCAGTACAAGTCGCAATGATATTCTTAATAAGATCAAAAGTTCCAAAGGTTGTGAAATAAATGTTTAGCGGAATCTCAGCACTATTTGCAGCATTTGTCCCAAAAAAATTTATTGACGGCTTTGTAAAACCATCACTAAACTACGCTGGTTCAAAAGATGATGCGAGAAGATGGCTAGGACTAAGAATATTCATATCCACACTAGTTGGAGGAATACTATTCCTTTTCCCATTCAGTGTATTCCCTTTACTAAATGTAATATTTGACCTTGAAATATACTTTGAATTCCCATTCAACTTACTTGTAATGATTGGACTTGGAATAGCTGGATTTGTATTCGCAATGACAATATTCTACCTCCACATATCATACGTAATTGACGGAAGAAAAAAAATGGTTGAAAACATACTCCCAGATTTTTTATTTTTAGTTGGAAACAATCTTCGAAGTGGAATGGCCCCATTTTATGCATTTCGCTCAGCAGTAAGACCAGAGTTTGGCCCACTAAGCGAAGAAATAAAAATCGCGACACAAAAAAGTTTAGGATTAGAATCATTCTCCGACGCCCTAAAAAATATTGGACTAAGAATAAACTCAAAAGTACTCTCAGACACTACTAAATTCTTTGCATCAGCACTACGCTCAGGAGGTCACTTAGCACAACTAATAGAAACAACTGCATCCGATATTAAACAAACTAACCGATTAAAAAAAGAATTAGTTACTTCAACTAGAATGTACACACTCTTTATTTTGTTTGTTGTTATTGTTGCATCCCCAATGCTTCTAGCAGTAAGCATAGAATTTTTGAACATACTAAGCGGAGTCCAAAAAGAAACAGCAGGAACTAATTCAGGCGTGGACCCCACAGCAGGAGGACAAATAGGATTTACTTCAACACCAATTGGAATTACTTCCGAATTCATGACCATAATAGGATACTTTCTAGTAATAGTAAACTCACTACTCGCAAGCATATTCATTGGAATACTTGGCGGAGGAAAAATCCGCGAAGGAGTTAAATACGCGCCACTAATGGCAATAGCGGGACTAGTACTTTTAACTATTTTTACAAGCGCAATTGGCGGACTAGTCGGCGGATTTGGCTAAATACCAACTTAAAAAATTCACAATAACTAAATTAAAGCTAAAACAAATCCGAAGCCACTCATTGTGAAAGGTTTAAATACTTAAAAAGTATTGATTATAAAAGTTTAAACACTTAAAAGGAGGGAAAGAAAATGTTTGATAAAAAAGGACAAGGAACAATCGAATACCTCGTAATAATCGCAATAGTAGTCGTTATCGCACTAGTAGTCGTAGGATTGCTATTACAAATAATGGGGCAAGGAAGTGGTGTAGGCGAAACAAGTGCAAGGTCATCTTGGAAAAGCGCACAGCCATGGGCAATAACGGATTGGTCAGCAAGCGGAACAATACTAACTCTAGTACTACAAAATAGTAGTGCAGAATCAATGGACTTTAACCAAGTAAGAATTACTGGGTTAACAACTTTTGCTGGCGGAAATGTTAAAAATATTGCTCCAGGTGCAAAACTAACTACTAACTTCACTCTAACAATACCAACCAGTTGTGCTGTTGGAACAAAATACAGCTACCCAAAAGCAACTATAATAATTGACTACAATTCATCAACAATAGTCAACAAAACACAAGCTGGCGTAGCAGACATAGTAGGAACTTGCTAAATAAAAATATTTTAATTTGAGAGAAGGAAAAAAACTCCTTCTTTCAAACTATTTTTTTTAAATAATTTTAACACACTAACCACACTTGGCGAAGCATAATACGCACTTAACTAAATCAAATTATTATTAACTAACAAGGCTTAAATACAAGCTAAAACAACATCAACAATAAGTGAATAAAATGCTCACAAACAAAAATGCTCAAGGAACAATCGAATACCTTATATTAATTTCAATAGTAGTAGTAATCGCACTAGTAGTAGTAGGTTTACTATTACAAATAATGGATAATGGAAGCGGAATACCACAAACTGCTGCACAAACCGCGTGGAAAAGCGAACAACCTTGGGCAATTGTTGATTGGAGCAAAACAGACACTACACTAACACTAGTAATTAAAAATAATGGCGTAGAAACAATGGACTTTGGCGGAATTTATTTAACTAGCGGCGACAAGAACAATACAGGCACGAGCAGTGTTACAGCAGGAACTCAAATAACAAAAACCATATCAGGATTAACTTCATGCAACCCAGGAACAAAATACAGTTACCCAAAAAGCGGAATATATATTGACTTCAACTCGCTAACACTCACCGGAAGAAGACAAGTAGCAAGCGCGGACATAATTGGAACCTGCAGCTAAAAAAACACTAACAAAAGATAACTAAAAAAATATCCCACAAAGCACTTTAGACAATTATTAAAAAATTAATTTCTCATAAAAAGAATTAAATTAGAACACGTAA
>JBAXCL010000075.1:0-5779 GCA_037141515.1 archaeon | reverse complement strand
CGCTCAATCGGAGTAAGAAAGGGCGACACTGTCAAAATTATGCGAGGCGAATTTTCTAAAAAAGAAGGAAACATAAGCTCAGTTAACCGCAAAAAGAGAAAAATTTATGTTGAAAAAATTGTAAAGAAAAAAAGTAATGGTAAGGAATATGAAGTTCCAATAGATGCTTCAAATGTTTTAATTATTGATCTTGATAAAACTGACCGAAAGAGAATCGCAAAGAAGAAGGAAGTGAAAAAATGAGTAATAAGGGAGAAAGCAAGCAGACAAAATCAAGAAGCATGCCAAAACAGATACATGTGAGTAAAAAAGAAACTTATTGGATAATACACACAAAAAGCGGGCCGCATAGCAAAAGTACTTCAATGCCATTAGGATTAATAGTAAGAAATTTCGCAAAAATTGCAACAACTCTAAGAGAAGCAAAGTCAGTTCTTAATCACGGTGAAATTAAAGTTAATGGAGTCATAAGAAAAGACCACCAGTTCCCTGTTGGATTGTTTGATGTTGTATCAGTTGAAAAACAAAAATTGTTTTTCAGAGTATTACTTGATGACAAAGAAAGATTGATCTTAAAAACAATTGAAAAAGAAAGCAAAGAAAAAGTAAGCAAAGTAACAAAAAAAATAATGACAAGCAAAGGAATTCAGTTGACAACAAATGATGGAAGAACCTACTTTGGAATAAAAGCAGATGTAGAAGATTCGTTGAAAATTAAACTTCCTGAAGGAAAAGTAGAAGAAACAATAAAGTTTGAAGAAGGCGCAGTTGCGTATGTTACAAAAGGAGCACACGCAAGCGAAACAGCAACAGTAAAAGGAATAGTTTCAGGAACTGCAAGAAGAAAAGAACTTGTAAAACTAGCAAATAAAGACGAAGAATTCGAAACAATTGCTGAAAATGTTTTTGTAATTGGAAAAGGAAAATCAGCAATGGCCGAAATGTAATAAATAAATGTTAAAATAGAAAATGAAAGTTGAATGTGGTATTTATGAAAGAAGTATTAATGAACAAAGTAGTAGTCAACATGGGGACTGGCGCAGATCCTGACGAAATGAAGAAAGCTACACAAATAATACAATTAGTAACTGGGATGAAGCCATCACAAAGACAAACCCAAGCAAGAATACCAGATTGGGGGATAAGACCAGGTGTTGCAGTAGGATTAATGGTTACATTAAGAGAAGAAAAAGCAGTTGCTTTTTTGAAGAAAGCACTTGTAGCAAAATTAAATAAGCTTCCTGAAAAGAGTTTTGATAAAACTGGAAATTTCGGGTTTGGAATAAAAGAATATATTGATTTGCCCGATACAAAGTATGATCCAAAATTAGGGATAAAAGGATTTGATGTTTTAGTTTCATTAAGGAAAAAAGGGTACCGCGTAAAAGAAAGGGCGCTTAAGAAATCAAAAGTTGGAAAGAATCAGAGAGTAACAAGAGAAGACGCAATAGAATATGTAAAAAAACTTGGGATTGAAATTGAGTAAGTAAAATAGAAAATTAGATTTTTTGATGAATGATAAAGAGGAAGATGATTATGCAACACAATAATAATTTTGAAGTTCGAAAAGAAAAACCAAAAACGATTCCCGTAAAGAGAAAACAAAAATCAAAGAACGACAAGATGAAGAAAAGAGAATCAGGAGTAAGAGAGTGCAAAATTTGCGGAACAAGAAAAGGTATGATTAGAAAATATAAGCTCGGAATTTGCAGGCGATGCTTCAAAGACAGGGCGCAGGATTTAGGATGGGAGAAATACTAAAGGTGAAAAAATGGCACAACAAGATCCAATAGTTGACGCATTGACGAAAATAAGAAATGCGGAAGTAGCGTCAAAAAAGGAGTGTACACTCGGTCCAGCATCAAATTTCCTTGGAGAAATACTGCGAATAGCAAAAGAAAGCGGTTACATTGAGGATTTTAAAAAACACGATGAAAAAGGAATAATTTCATACATTGTAAAATTAAGCGGAAAACTTAATGAATGCAAGGCAATAAAGCCAAGATTTGCAGTTAAGAAAGCAGAATTTGAAAAATATGAAAAAAGATATCTTCCAGCAAGAGACGTTGGCTTAATTGTTGTATCAACACCAAAAGGGTTAATGACGCACGCTGAAGCAAAAGCACAGAAACTTGGCGGAAGATTAATAGCATTCATGTATTAATGAAAAAGAAAAATGAAAAATGTTAATGTGAAAAATAAAAAAGTGATTTTTATGGCAGGAAACATAATAAAAGTACTAGCATTACCAAGCGAAATACATATTACGCTCGGGGGAGAAAATAAACTTACTCTAAAAGGGCCAAAAGGAGAAATCACAAGAGCGTTTAAATCATATAGAATTAATTTGTCAGTTTCACAAAATAAAATTACCATCGAAGGTTCGCCAGAAAATAAGCAGACAAGAGTATTAGTTGAAACAATTGCTGCGCATATTAGAAATATGGCGGAAGGAACAATGTATGGTTATAAATTTTCATTGAAAGTAGTATACTCGCACTTTCCAATGTCAATTGCGGTGGAAAAAGGAGTAGTAAATGTAAAGAACTTCCTTGGAGAAAAATTTCCAAGAAAAGCAAAAATAATAGGGGATACAAAAGTTGAAGTTAAAGGACAAGATGTTACAGTTAGTGGAATTGACAAGGATGAAGTTGGGCAAACCGCATCAAACCTTGAACAAAAAACAAAAGTGAAAAACAAGGACATAAGAAGATACCAGGACGGAATATATATTGTTGAAATGGGGAACATGGAAGAAAAAAAAGGTCCTGTTGTTGAAGAAATAAGAGGGGAAGCAAAAGGAAAAAACGAAAGAAAGAAATGAAAATATTTTTAGGTGTTAAAAATGGCTCAAGAAATAAAAGCAAAGGATGAAAGTTCAACTACTGAAAAAACAACTCCTGCGGATAGCATAAAAACCGCTGAGAAGAAAGTAGAAACTGCAAAAACTACTGAAAAGAAAACTGAAGTCAAAGCTGAAAAGAAAGAAGAAGCAAAAAAGGTTGCGCCAGTGAAAAAGAAATTTATTCCTTATGTTAAAAAAGCAAATAAAGCAAAAAGTAACGAAGCAAGAGAAAATATGAAAAAATTATCTGAAAGAAAACTCACTCCTGTTTTTAGGGGAAGATTCGGAAAGAAAAATATTAGAAGAAAATCAATAGCAAAATGGGATAAGTGGAGAAAACCACACGGAATTGATCTTGACAAAGGATTACAACATGGATTTAGACCAAAAATTGGATATAGAAGCAGAACAGATTTGAGGGGAATACATCCATCAGGATATATGGAAGTAATGGTTTGTAATATTAATGATCTTGGGAAAGTTAATTCAAAGATAGAAGCTGCAAGATTCTCAAGAACACTTGGAAAAAGAAAAAGAAACGAGCTTATAAAGAAAGCAAATGAACTTGGAATATGGGTGCTAAATTAATTCAATTTTAGGGAAATAATTTTTAAAATGAAATAATTGTTTGGTGAATGAAATGGAAGGAAAGAAAGCAAAAGAACTCGCTGCGAGATTATTAAAAGTTGGAAAAGGGCGAGTATACCTCGAGCCAAAAGAAATGGCAAAGGTAGCAGAAGCAATGACAAAAGATGATATTAGAGGATTAATTGCTGAACGTATTATTAAAAAAAGAGGATCAAAAGAGCAGAGCATGGGAAGAAACAGAGTTCTGCAAGAAAAGAAATCAAGAGGAAGAAGAAGAGGAAAAGGAAAACGCTCAGCCACAAGAAAAGTAAGAAGCGAGCAAAAACTAAGATGGATAGGGAGAGTACGCTCACAAAGAGAAACATTAAAAGAAATGACTACAAAGAATCCTGAACTTGTTAAAGAACTTGGATACTCGAAGATTTACAGACGAATAAAAGGAAATTATTTCAGGGGAAAAAGACACCTTGTTGAATACATTGAGGGGGCGAAAAAGTAATGGCTCATAACACTACTTACGAAGTAAAGTTCAGGCGAAGAAGAGAAGGTAAGACAGACTACAAGAAAAGACTTGCACTTGTTAAATCAAAAAAAATCAGACTTGTTGTAAGAAAAACAAACAAGAAAATAATCGCACAAGCAATGAAATTTGAAATGAAAGGAGATGTTACAATCGCATCCGCAGAATCAAAAGATCTTGAAAAATTCGGATGGTATGGAACAAACAATACTCCATCAGCATATTTAGTAGGTTTTTTGCTTGGAAAAAAATTAGGCAAAAAAGCATGCGTACTTGATATCGGGAGAAAACACCCAAGTCACGGAAATGTTGTATTTGCGGCACTTAAAGGGGCAGTTGACGCAGGTACTGAACTACCTTACAATGCAGAAGCAGTGCCAAGCGAAGACAGATTAAACGGAAAAGTACTTGATGCATATGCGGCAAAAATAGGTGATAAAGCAAAAACAGTATTTTCAGCTTATATTAAAAAAGGAATTAATCCTGGAAGCATAAATAAAGCGTTTGAAAAAGCTAAAACTGAAATATCGAAGGTGAAAGAATGAACAGGCGACCAGATGCAAAAGGCGGAAGACCCGGAAGAAGAGACCGACAAGAAGAAACAGAAATCGAGAGAATCGAACGTGAAATAGCTGAGAAACAAGCAGTACTTGCAAACTGGGTAGCAAAAACAGATCTTGGAAGAGCTGTAAAAGCAGGAAAATATACTAGTCTTGATGAAATTTACGATAAAGGGATGAAAATACTTGAGCCCGAGATTATTGATTCACTTCTAAAACTTGACGAACACTTAATACAAATTGCAAGAACTACGCGTGTAACACGTGCTGGAAGAAAATACTCTTACAGAGCTGAAGTTGTTGTAGGAAACAAGAATGGATATATTGGGGTAGGAACAGCAAAAGATGCTGACAGATTCCCTGCAGTAAACAAAGCAAAAAGGGCAGCAAAATTAAATTTAATAAGAATATTTAGAGGAAGCGGATCATGGGAAGAACAAGCAACAGAAGACCGTCATTCAGTACCGTTCAAAGTAAGTGGAAAAAGCGGAAGTGTGTGCGTAACTTTAATGCCAGCACCAAAAGGAACTGGCTTAGCTGTGGGAAAAGCAATACGCCCCGTACTTGAATTAGCTGGAATAAGAAATGTTTGGGGGCGAACAAAAGGACGCTCAACAATTCACTTAAACTTTGTACAAGCCGCAATAGATGCGCTAAGTCAAACAGGAAAAATGAAGGCATCAAGAGATATTGAAAGAAAGATTTCAAAAGAAACAAGGGCGCAGACAAAACAATAATAATGGATAATTTTTTGAGAGTGATATGATGTACGCAACAATTAGAATCAGAGGAACAGTAAACGTTTCACCAAAAATAAAAAAAGGACTTATAATGATGAACTTAAGAAGGGCAAATAATTTAAGCCTCTGGAAAGAAGATGCAAATTCACTTGGAATGATAAACAAAGTAAAAGACTATGTTGCATTTGGAAAAGTAAATGACGAAACATTAAAAGAATTAATTGCAAAAAAAGCAAGGCCTGCAAATCCTCTTGAAAAACTTGATGCAAAAAAAGCATTTGAAGAACTTAAAAAAGGAAAAAGCGCAAAAGAAGCGGGGATAAAGAATTTTTTTACAATGGCGCCACCTGCTGGCGGATTTGAAAGAAAAGGAATAAAAGTTCCATTCAAATTAGGCGGAGCACTTGGAAACCGTGGAGAAAAAATCAATGAACTAATAAAGAAAATGATGTAACTTGATGTAATATAATAATTTTGAAAAAAATGAAATTTGCGAATTATGAAAAAATAAGGTGAAGATTATGGT
>JBAXCL010000074.1:0-5803 GCA_037141515.1 archaeon | reverse complement strand
TTGGAGCACTATTTCCACTTACTGGGAGCCTAGCAAATTATGGCGAAGAATCAATTAAAGCAGCTCAAATGGCAACTGATGAAATTAATGCTGGCGGAGGCATAAATGGGGTTAAACTTGTTATTGATTTTTTGGACCACAAATGTGATCCAACCACCGCAAAATCTATTTTTGAACAAGAAACATCCCTTAAAGAAATAAAAGTATTTGTTGTTCAACAATGTAGCGGAACAGTTTTAAGTATTGCCCCGCTTCTTGTGGATAATAATGCAATTATTTTAGGCACTGCAGTTTCTACTCCAAAGCTTTCTGGAATTTCGCCAAATTTCTTTCGTAATTGGGCGCTTGATAGCTCCGAAGCAGAACTCTTTGCAAAAGAAGCGAATAAACGCGGACTAAAAAGAATAGGGATAATTTATGAGCAAACAGATTATGCTAAGGGTTTAAGTGATTATTTTCAAAATGGATTAAAAAATCACGAAAGCTCGCCAGTTATTGTTATCGAGTCATTTAATTCAAATTCGGCGGATGTTCGTTCGCAACTTGCTAAACTTAAAGATAGAAATCTTGACGCGTTATTTATTTCAGTGCAGACTGTCGCTTCAGGAGATTTAGTACTTAAGCAAATGACTGAAATTGGGTTTAAACCAAAAACTATTTTTGGGAGTGATTATATAATAAAAACGGGTGATTTTTTAAAAAAATATTCTTTGCTTGAGGGGGCGATCGGGGCGGATTTTATTCCAGCAAATTCAGAAGCTTATAAGGAATATCAAAATAAATTTAAGGAAAAATATGGGTTTTTCCCGCTTCAGCCAAATTTTTCCGGGGCGCAGTATGACTCAATTTTATTTCTTGCTAAAGCAATAAGTGTTAGTGGAACCGATGCTAATGAAATCTCAAAATATCTCAAAACACATTCTTTTAATGGTGCGAGCGGAACACTTGCTTTTGATTTGAAGAATGACCGCAAAAATGCTAACTACACGCCAGTAATTGTAAAAAATGGGAAAGTAATTTTGTTAGAAACAAAATAATTTTGTGACTAGTGAAGAGCCTGCTTGCTTTTATTGCATCTGGATGTTCCAAAATAAATGTCCTTCGCTATTAGATTATAAAAAAATTAATTTTTCGCCCTTATTTCTTTTAGTATTATTTCTGCATGGGTTTGGTTTACTTCTTTTGCCTCGACCATTTTCGCAGAAACTATATCAATCTCTGCGCCTTTTGCACCTGCTTGTACTGCAATATTTTTTGAGTGTAGTTTCATGTGCCCGGCTTGTATTCCGGTTGTTGCTAGTGCTCTTAGTGCGCCAAAATTTTGGGCTAATCCTACTGATGCAATTACTCGTGCTAGTTCGCTTGATTTTTTTACTCCAAGTATTTTTAGTGATAGTTGTGCTAGTGGAATTATTTTTGTTGCTCCGCCGACTAAGCCAAGTGCTAGGGGGAGTTCTATTTCTCCGACTAGGTTTCCTTTTTCGTCTTTGTAGTATTTTGTTAGTGGAGAATATTCTTTTTCATAACATGCGAATGCGTGTGCGCCTGCTTCTATTGCTCGCCAATCATTTCCTGTTGCAATTACTACTGCGTCAATCCCGTTCATTATCCCTTTGTTGTGAGTCGCTGTCCTAAATGGAGTACTAACTGCAAATTCGTATGCATCAAGTATTCTTTCAACAACTTCTTCTCCGCTCATTTCGCCTTTTGTACTTTCTTTGAGCGATTCTTTTGCCCACGTAGTTTTTGCTCTTGCTTTTCTATAAATTGCTAAATTCGATATTATTCTTAGGCGTACTTCTCCGCCTGAGAGTTCTTCAAGTTTTGGAGTAATTTTTTCTGCCATTGTATTAATTGCGTTTGCGCCCATTGCATCCCCAACATTTACTAGTAGCTGAACTTCTATCATTTCTCCACGTTTAGTTTTCAATACTTCGCATTTAATATCAACTGGCCCTCCGCCAAATCTTACTAGTACAGGGTCAACATTCTTCAAAGCATCAAGCAGGTCTTTTTTTGAATCAAGAATTTTTTTCTTTGCAGAAGTCGCGTTTTTCAAATTCACAATTTGTAGTTGGCCTATCATTATTGGTTCATCCGCACTTGCAGTAAATCCTTTTGAAAGTTTTGCAGCGTTGCATGATGCGGCAACTACACTTGGCTCTTCTAAAACAAATGGAATAATATATTCTTTTCCATCTATTACAAAGTTGTTTGCTAGTCCCATTGGTAGTGCGTAAGCCCCTATTACGTTTTCGACTAATCGGTTTGCGATTTCAAAACTTAGCGGGCCTTCTTTTTCAAGCAGCGCTTTTTCCTGCGGGGTGAGTGCAAATTCTTTTGCGACAATTTCTTGTCTCTCACTTATGCTTTTCTTGTAGAACCCATTAAATGCTTCTTTATTCATGAACACCACCAAAAAATTATACTTATTCAAATTATAAGTCTTTACTTAAATTTAATTAAATATCTTTATTAGTCATATCTACTTTTGGAACAACTTTTTCTTTTTCTTCAATCGTTTGTATTCCCATGGCTTCGTTTGCGATTTTAACATCCAAGTATTTTATTATTGCTTGTGCGGTTTTTCGCCCAGAGTCTATGGCTTGTATTACTGTTTTTGGGCCATGTACGCAGTCGCCCGCAGCAAATACGTTTTGCATTATTGTTTGGTTACTGGAATTTACTTCTATACAGCCATCTTTTCCTGTTCGTAACGGTGCTTTTAGCGAGTCCTCGTCATGTTCTTGTCCTATTGCGCACACAACTTTATCGCAAATTAATTCTCCGCGTACGTGATTTTCATAAACAAGTTTCTCGACTTTTTCAGTTCCTAAAAATTCTTTTACTTTTACTCCGAAAATAAATTTTACTCCTTCTTCTTTTGCTTCTTCAACATCTTTTGCGCTGACACGTTTTTTTAGTAGTTCTTCATTTTCTACTGTAAGGCAAGTTACTTCTCCGCCTAACCTTATTGCGCTTCTTGCAGCATCCAGTCCAACGTAACCCGCACCGATTACTGCTAGTTTTTCTCCAGATGATATCATGTGTAGCCCGCTTTGGTTTAGATTTACTAAAAACTTCATCGCAGACATTACGTTTTTTAGCCCTGATCCTGGCACGTCAAGTATTTTTGCTTTTCCTACGCCGGTTCCAACAAACACAGCATCAAACTTTTTTGATATTTGTTCGAGTGATTCTTCACCTATTTTCGAATTTGGTTCAAAATCTATTCCGAGTGCATGTAGTCCTACTAATTCACGAGCAACTACTGCTTTTGGGAGTCGAAATTCTGGAACCCCATATTTTATTACGCCCCCAAATGAGTTTGTTCCTTCAAATACTGTTACGTGCATTCCTATTAGTGAAAGGTATGCTGCCACCGCTAATCCACTTGGGCCCGAGCCTATTACAGCAATATGTTTTCCAACTAAGTTTCTTCTTGGCGGGTGTGGTGCATGGTCCCCAATGTATCTTTCTATTCCGCCGATTGTTATTGGCCCGTCTGTTGATTTAGCAAGTATACATTTGCCTTCGCATTGGCGTTCGTGTTGGCATATTCTTCCGCAGATACTTGGAAAGAAGTTTTTTTCACGTATTATATTAACTGCTTTAATTATGTCCCCTTCTTTGAATGCTTTTATGAATCCGGGGATATTTACCCCTGCTGGGCATCCTTTTACACAACTTGGTTCTTTACATTGTAGGCACCTTACTGCCTCTGCCAATGCTTGGTCTTTAGTAAACCCAGTTTCTATTTCTTTAAAAGTAGTTTTTCGTTCTTCAAGTGATATTAAAGGTACTTTCATTTATTCACCATGTTTTTTATAAAACATTTTGTCACTTTTACCGGCGAGCCTAACTAAAATAATTTTGCACCCACCAGCATGCTTAATTGATTATTGCCCCGAACAGGTATAAAAAGCTATCCAAAAAACGAATAGCGTTACGACAATTGACGTAAGCAATGGTGTTTTTTATCACAAAATTAGTTTTTTAATAAAATTATATTACTTTTCAATCCATTCTCTTAGTTTTCCAAGTATTATTGGCTTTTCTTGGTGGAGTTCATTAATGTCTTTGCACCCGACTAAGAAACTAGCGATTTCCATTTCTTTTTTGAAGTAGTGTAAATATTCAGCTATCCCTTTGGCCCCGTCTTTTTGCTGGGCTTTTAGTATTGGTAATGCGCTTGCAGTCATGTCAGCGCCAAGTACAATTGCTTTTATTGCTTCAAGTCCGTTTCGTATTCCTCCGGAAGCAACTATTTTTTTTGTTGTTCCGTGTAATGCGCTTTTTGCATCCATTATTGCAACTGATGTAGGTATTCCAAATTCACGAAATGCCATACCAAATCCTTTTTTGTTGCGTAGTGAATCAACTGCAGTCCAACTAGTTCCGCCAGCACCTTGCACATCAAGTGCTTTGACATTAGTATTTTTCAACGCAAAGGAAACATCAAAATTTATTCCATGCCCGACTTCTTTTACATAAACAGGGACGGCAATTTTGTCTGAGCACTCAGCAATTTTTGCAATTAGCCCAGAAAAGTCTGCGTCACCTTCTGGTTGTACTGCTTCTTGTGCTGCGTTCAAATGTATTGCAAGCGCATCAGCTTCAATTGCAAGTAACGCTTCGTTTAGTTGTTCTGGAGTGTATTCTTTTAGCTGTGCAGCGCCAATATTTCCAGCTAAAAATATATCAGGAGCTACATCGCGGACATAATAAGTTTCAACTAGGGATGGTTGTTTTAACATTGCGCGCATACTTCCTAACCCCATCCCTATTCCAAATTCAGCGCAGGCTTTTGCAATATCTTTATTTACTTTTTTCCCGACTTGTGCTCCGCCAGTCATTGCGCTAACCATAAATGGGAAAGCAAATTTTTTTCCTAAAAATTCTGTGCCCAAATTTACATCTGCTAAGGATAATTCTGGCAAGCACTTGTAATTTAGTTCAACGCATTCAAGTAAAGTTGTTTTTTCATGAAAACTAACGTCTTTAGTTGCGCAAAGCGTTAAATGATCTTTTTTTCGCTGTTCTATTTGTGAAAGAGTTTTTGTCATAAGTAACACAATCCAATTCTAAACCCATTTATTCAATTACTTCGTTCCAATTAATGTTGAATAAGTATAATTTCGCCTTTAGTCTTTATAAATAAATCATGGCTTGTTTAAAGTACGATTAATTTTTGATTTATTAAGCCCAAGGCGCGCATTTATTTTTGCACGTCTTTCTTTTTTAAGGATTTTAAGTTTAGCCATTTTTTCATAAGCTTCGCGGGCAAGACTTGGCCGCAGTATTTCTGGATAATCTGAAATTACTTTTATTGGATGAAAATAGTTTTCTATAAATGCTGTGTGTACTTCAGCTGCAATAACCATTTTTGGTTTTAACTTTTCGATTCGCGAGCACATTAATCCATTTCGTTGCCAAGCCAGAAGTTCTTTTTCTTTAGCTAAAGCCGGCGCAAGTTTAGCATTTTCAAATTTATACAATTTTGAATTAAAGCTTCGCATTGCACCAGTATCAACTGATTTTACTTTTCGCCCGTAGCGTCGTGCAAATGCTGCAAGTCTCGCATAAAAATTTAAGGATTTTCTATAATATTTTACATCACTTTTACTTAGACTCTGTGCACGCAAAAATTCAGGAGTTAAATCGGCTTTACGAAATTTTTCGATTGGTCCTTCAATTAGTACCAAGTCGCCTGGTTTTGTTTCAGATAGTATTGCGCGGGCAGCGTCTTTAAACCTGAGTTTGCCACTTTTTGATTAAATAAAAAAGGTCACCTGCTTCATTA
>JBAXCL010000073.1:0-5805 GCA_037141515.1 archaeon | reverse complement strand
TTTGAAAACGTGGCTGCTGAAGGAAAAAGATTCTTAGAACTTGCTGATGAATTTGAATTAAAAGTAAACGATGTGCGCCCGTATTTTATAGGACTCTCCAAAGGATTAATCGGGGCAAGCGTTCTAAGAAATTCATTTGGAAAAGCAAAAAGTATGGAAGAAATAAAAAAAATATTTTCTAATTATGTTGAATTTTAGGGCAAAGATTAGTTTTGCCTAAAATACAACCTAAATCAAAAAGAATTACATTTCAGGCGCATAAACCTTTCTTTCAGTCTGATGCCCGCGCTTAACTATTCCGAGTGATGATTCTTGAAATATCTTATCGCATTTAGTTGAACAAAACTTAACTGTGTTAGTTTCTGCCTCAAAAATAACTCCGCACCTTGGACACATCTTCTTCATAACCCCACCAACCATCCACCACTAAAGGTAAATTATTTTCGTTAGTAATGATTTAAAATCCAATTTATGGGGCAAAACTGCATAGGTAATTAAATTATGTCTTGCCAACGCTAAGATTAAAAAGCAAGGAAGCCTAATATAATTGAATGGCTGAACAAATGACTGAATCTACAAAAATTGCGAAAGAGACTGAAGAATGGGCAAAAAAACAAAAACTCCTTCAAATGTCTGAGATAAGCCTGATACTAGATACTTATGATGACTTGTTCTCTGACTTTGATCCAAGATCTCTTGAAAATCGTTCGCTGTCAGACGACTTCTTAATGGAAATAAAACGTGCTACAAAACAAAATACGGGGGGAATAATAGAAATAAATTTTCTAATCCCGCTTGAACAGAGAAAAAATGAAAAAGAAGCAAAGATAAAAAAACGCTTGCATGATCATTTTAGAAAACACTTCGAAGCAATAGAAAATGATATTTTGGACGTGCGAAGAACCGGCGGAATAATGGTTGCGGTGGGACTTGCTTTGGGGATTGCGGGCGCAGTAATTTTTGTTCCAGGGGGTTTTTCTTTAAATGGCGGAGTAGAACTAATGCAAAAAGTAATTTTAGTATTTATCGAACCAGCATCATGGTTTACAATTTGGACAGGGTTTGAAAAAATATTTGCTACTTGGAAAGAAATGAAACCAGACAGAGACTTTTACAAAAAAATGGCAAAAGCCGAAATAAACTTTACCGGATACTAAAACACGTTCACTTAGTTTTAGTTTTAGTCAACTGTGATTTTTATGCCTGAAGAAATTCAAAGAATAGTTTTTGTTACACACCCGCTTTGGCCAGCAGTTGTCCCAAGATACCCAATTGAAAGCGCATCAAATATTTTAGTTTCAAAACAAAAGAGCGGGGTTATAGTAAATATTCCTACTGGTGGTCAGAAGCAAAACCAACAACGACGAACACCAAAAGAAGTTCAAACTTTTTTGGAAAACGAACTCATCTCAACCATAAGAAAGATAAAAGGAAATTTTTTAATTGTTTTTGTTCCAACACCAACGTACCAATTTGTTGTACCAAGAGTAACGCCCGAATTCATTAAAGCATTTGCAGAAAAAAGCGGTTTTGGAAACCCTGAAAAACTATCTGGAAAAAGAAAAAAAGAATTTAACAAATTCGCTAAACACACACTTTCAACATTCTTTAGAGTTGGAAACAAAAATCAAAGAAAAGCGCGAGGAGTAGAAAAGAAATTTTTTATTAGCCTCGCAAATGAATTTCCAAGAAAAGTAATGTATGCCAAAGGTAATTACGGGATAAGTAGTATGGGAATTGCGCACGAAGTTTTCAATAGACTAGCCCAAAGCGAAGTAAAAATTTCAAAAAAAGCAGTAGTTGTTGGAATGGGTGCTTGGGCAGAAAACTGCGCAAGATATTATTCTGAAGAATATGCAAAGCTTCAAGGGTTAAGACAAACCGTTTCAAGAAAAGGATCAATTTCAATTAGAAATAAAGTGCGCCTAGCGAAAAAGCATATTTTGAGAACAAAAATAAAATAATGCTTTTTAATGAAATAATGTTTTTTAATGAAATAATGTTTTTTAATGAAATAATGTTTTTTAATAAAATGCTGTTTTTTACTGTGTTACTGATTAGTTTGTTATCAAAATTATTGATTATCATCAAACCCTATTTGTCTGTCAAGCCCCTCAGCAGCTTTTTTTAATTGCGAAAAAATTCTTTCAACATCATCTTCAATTTCTTCAATAGTTCGCTTCATTGACCTGCTTCGTGCAGAATAAAAATGCCCGTTCTTTTCAACAAGTCCTGAGTGAAGCAAATTATTTAAGTGATTTATTACAGCCCCCCTGCTCATTCCAATGCGCTCGGCAATTGCAGTACTTGTTAAAGCTGAACCGTTTTCGGTGGCAAGAACAAGTTCCTTAAACACAGCAGCAGCATTTTTTTCTTTATCAATTGGCTCAAAAAAACCAAGCGAAGAACAAATCCAAGCAAGCTGGTGCTCAAAATCTTCATTAAACGGGCGCTCAACTTTACGCACAACAACTTTGAACTTACTTCTCTTAGTCGGAACATGCTTTACAGAACCCCTCATTATTGGCAAAGCGTAATCGTCGCCAAAATCAGAGCCAACTGGGGCGAACTCAATTTCAATCTCTGGCAAGGATTTTTGTTTTCTTTTAATTTTATTTTCAATAGAAGAAATTTTTTGCTTAATTTTAGAATTTGAAGAATTTGATAAAACCACTTGGTTTCTTTTTGTAATTTTTTTTGAGGAGTTAATCATTTCTGGACGCAAAACATCAGGAAAACCTGATTTTTGATTAACTTTTGCCATATATTCAATTTATGGGGTTGAAAAGGTTTAAAAACATTTTGTCTAAATATAATTGGTATTGTCTAAAGAGTTTAGACAGAATAGTGGTTTTTGAGTAATTTTTGGTGATTTTGTGGAAAGCGAACAAGAAAAACAAGTTAACGGTGGCAAAAATAATGCTCAAAATGATGCCCCAAAGGGCAAAATGCCCTTTATATTTGGCCAAAAACATGAAAAAGATGCAACAAAACAACCGTCACAAGAAAAACCTATTGAAGAAAAAAAACAACCAACGCGTGAAGAAAAAACAAGAGAACTAACCGAATCAATTCAACGCCTCCAAGCAGAATTTGAAAATTACCAAAAAAGAAGCACAAAACAAAACGAAGAATTCAAAGTATTTGCAAACGCAAAAGTAATTGAAGAAATATTACCAGTGATTGATTCACTTGAACATGGGATGTTGCACAATAAAGAATTTGTACACATTTATGAACAGCTTTTTTCAATATTAAAGAAAAAAGGACTGCAGAAGATTCACGCAGAAAAAGGAATGAAATTTAATCACGATACTATGGAATGTATGATGCAGGAAAAAAATCCAGCATTAAAAGACGATGCAGTAGCGAACGTCCTAATTACGGGTTACTTACTAAATGGAAAAGTTCTAAGAGCAGTAAAAGTTAGTGTGAATTCTTTGGCGAATGAGAAAACTGAAAATAATGAAGAAGAAAATAATGAAAAAGAAGAAAAAAATAGTTCTGAAGAAATGAAAAATAAAGAAGCTCCGAAAACAAAAGCGGGTGAAGGAGTAGTAAAGAATTGAAAAAGTAGCAGATACAAAATTAATGGATTATATTTATGCAATCGCTTTTTGGAGAGCAATTGTATTAAGAAAGTAAATAATTGGAGTGTGTTAAAATATGGCAAAGATTATAGGAATCGATTTAGGAACAAGCAACAGTGCAGCAGCAGTGCTTGAAGGTGGAAAACCAAAAATAATTCCATCAGCAGAAGGAAACACAGTGTACGGGAAAGCATTTCCAAGTTACGTTGCTTTTTCAAAAGACGGAAAACTTCTAGTTGGAGAACCAGCACGAAGACAAGCAGTAACAAACCCAGACAGAACAATCACAAAAGCTAAAAGAAAAATGGGAAAAGATTACAAATACAAAATTGATAATAAAGAATACACTCCACAAGCAATATCTGCATTCATACTCCAAAAAATTAAAAGAGACGCAGAAAGCTTCCTTGGCGAAAAAGTAGAAAAAGCAGTAATAACAGTCCCAGCTTACTTTGATGATAATCAAAGACAAGCAACAAAAGACGCAGGGCAAATTGCAGGGATGGAAGTAGTAAGAATAATTAACGAGCCAACAGCAGCATCACTCGCCTACGGACTTGACAAAAAACAAAAAGATTCAAAAATAATGGTGTTTGATCTTGGGGGCGGAACGCTTGATGTAACAATAATGGAACTAGGCGGCGGAATCTTCGAAGTAAAATCAACTTCGGGAGATACTGAACTAGGCGGAACAGACATGGATGAAATCGTCCTAAACTATATTATTGAAGAATTCAAAAAAGAGCAAGGCGTTGACGTGTCAAAAGACTCAATGGCAATGCAAAGAGTTCGCGAAGCTGCAGAAAAAGCAAAAATTGAATTATCAACCGTTATGGAAACAGATATCAATTTACCTTATGTGACTGCAACACCAGACGGACCAAAACACCTCGCAATGAAATTAACTCGCGCAAAACTTGAAGAATTAATTGCACCACTTATAAAAAGATGCGAAAAACCAGTGACTCAAGCACTAGCTGATGCAAAATTAACTTCGGCAGAACTTGACAAACTAATATTAGTTGGCGGCCCAACAAGAATGCCATCTATACAAGCATTTGTAAAAAAGATTACAGGAATTGAACCTGAAAGAGGAATAGACCCGATGGAATGTGTTGCAATGGGGGCAGCAGTACAAGCAGGAGTACTCGCAGGCGAAGTAAAAGACGTACTACTACTTGATGTAACCCCACTAAGCTTAGGAATTGAGACCCTTGGCGGAGTATTCACAAAAATAATCGAAAGAAATACAACAATTCCAACAAAGAAATCCCAAGTATTTTCAACAGCAAGCGATAACCAAAGCGCGGTTGATATCCATGTACAACAAGGAGAAAGACCACTTGCAAAGGACAACAAAACCTTGGGGCGATTCCAATTAGTTGGAATATTACCAGCACCACGCGGAATGCCGCAAATTGAAGTATCTTTTGATATAGATGCAAACGGAATAGTGCACGTAACTGCAAAAGATACCGGCACAGGAAAAGAGCAGAGTATAAAGATTGTTGCTGCACAAAAACTAAACGAAGCAGAAATAGAAAAAATGAAGAAAGAAGCAGAACTCCACGCAGATGAAGACAAAAAAGTAAAAGAAGAAATAGAACTCTTCAATACTGCAGAAGCAACAGTATACTCTACCGACAAAATGCTTGGTGAATTAAAAGACAAGCTAAACGACGGGCAGAAAAAAAGCGTTAATGAAAAGCTTGAAGAACTAAAATCCGCGCTAAATAAAGAACCAAAAAGCGCAGGCGAAATAAAAACAAAAATGGATGCGCTTGACAAAGCATTACAAGCAATAGGTTCAGAAGTATACGGAAAAATGAATCAAGAAGAAAAACGCGCGAGCGGAGAAGCAGCAGGTGAACAAGAACTTGGCAAAGGAGACGATAAAGTCGTTGATGCTGAATTTGAAGAAAAAGGCAAAAAATAAAATGTGAAAAATAAATTCTGAATAAAGTTAAGGCACCTAAATAATATAGGGGTGCCTTAATTGATTTATTTTTTAATCTAATAACTGCGAAGCTGGTATTATGATGGAAGAAGACAACGAGATAGAAGAGCACCACGCTACAGAAAAATTAGCAGAGGATACTTCATCCAAAATGCTCCAAGGCGCCGTGTCGAAAAAATCAAGTAAAGGAAAAGACGGAAAAAATGATAATAAATCGCAAAACATAATATGGCACGCAAGTTAAACAAAAAATAAATT
>JBAXCL010000072.1:0-5807 GCA_037141515.1 archaeon | reverse complement strand
CTAGTCATCAGGGCGCAGCCATACTTTCCCCTAAGCGCTTTTGGAACAGCACACCCACAATTTAAGTCATATCCAGCAAAATTATCAGGATATTTTCTTTCAACCAGTTCAAGTGATTTAGAAAAATCACTTGGTTTATCCCCAAATAATTGTAAAAATACCGGTTTTTCTTTTTCACTCACAGCAAGCATTGCTTCTGTGCGTTTGCTTTTCATAGTAAGTGCTTTTGCGCTGATCAATTCAGTGTAACAAAGAGAAGCGCCGTATTCCTTTGCAAGTGTTCTAAATGCCACATTAGTATAGTCAGCCATTGGGGCAAGTATTAAACTGCCTTCAAGTTTCAAATTACCTATTTTCTGCATATATAAGTTCTAAATAAGGACAAAATATAAACCTCTTTACTTTAAAAAAATGTTCCCACTAACAAATAAGGTTTTATTTGCTTCGCGCACAAGTATTGATAAAATGAATGAAAATTGCGGTGTTTGTGGAGTTAGTTGCGAAAAGGACTCTGGACTTTTGTTATATAAACTACTTTTACAGTTGCAGCACCGCGGTCAGCTTTCAAGCGGTTTGACAACATTTCACCCTATTGAACAAGAACGCCTTAGAACACACAAAGGACTTGGACTAGTAAATAATGTTTTTAATTCAGAGAATAGGGAAAAATTTGCTTCATTAATGAATCGGCATTCCTCAAAAATAGGAATCGGGCATGTAAGGTATGCAACTTCTGGTTTAAATGATATAAGCTTTGCCCAGCCTTTTGAACGCACGCATGGAAAAAAAGATAAGTGGTTTAGTTTTTGTTTTAATGGAAACATAGCTAATTATGAGGGATTAAAATTAATGCTTGAAGCTTCAAATTATCATATTGTTCGTGATACCGACACTGAAATCTTAATGCACTTAATTGCCAAAGGAATAAAAGACTCTGATAATCTAATTGATGCATTTTCTTGCGCTACTTCAATTCTTGACGGTTCTTACAACATATCTTTTTTGAACGCGGAAGGGGCTCTTGTTGCCGCACGTGATCCGCTTGGGTTTAAACCGTTATGTTATTCTCTTGGAAAAGATTCTGTTGCTTTTGCAAGTGAAAGTGTTGCGCTTTCTTCTAACGGATTTGAAAATATTATTGATTTGCCTCCAGGACACATGTTAATACACAAAAATGGCGAAACTACTATTGAATGTTTTGCAAAATCGAAAAAAAGGGCGCATTGCTTTTTTGAATGGGTTTACTTCTCTCACCCAGCATCAGTTATTGAGGGCACTTTAGTTTATGATGTAAGGCATAAACTTGGAAAAAGTCTTGCGAAACTTGAAACAGAAACTATTGGCGCTGATTGTATAGTTGTTCCTGTTCCAGATTCCAGCCGCCCATCAGGAGAAGGTTTTGCACAGGCACTTGGAATGCCTTGTATTGAGGGACTTATTAGGAACAGGTATGTTGGAAGGACTTTTATTGAATCGCATGATCGTTCAAAAAAAGTTCATGAAAAATTTACTTTAATAAGACAAGTTATTGAGGG
The DNA here is from genome assembly GCA_037141515.1 of archaeon. GTDB lineage: Archaea > Iainarchaeota > Iainarchaeia > Iainarchaeales > JAAZKV01 > JAAZKV01. The sequence continues at coordinate 4,272 of JBAXCL010000072.1, read as the reverse complement.
AAAACGAATTTTTCTTGTTGATGATAGTATTGTTCGCGGAAGCACTATGAAGAATTTGGTTGATTATATTAAAAAATATGGGCGCCCAAAAGAAATTCATGTTCGTGTTTCTTGTCCGCCAATTTTATGGCCTTGCTTTTATGGAATTGACATGAGTTCACGTTCTGAACTAATTGCTGCAAAGTATGACGATGATGCTAATAGTGTCGAACAAATAAAAAATGAAATTGGCGCTAGCTCGCTAATATATCAAACAACTAACGGACTTGTTGAAGCAATAGGACTTGAGAAAAGTTCTTTGTGTCTTGCTTGTATTAATGGAAATTACCCAACTAAGCGAGGAGAAGAACTCAAATCCTTTTCTGGTAATGGACGGGCTTGCGAAAATTAAATAGAACCTATTTTTAGAAAACTACTCAATTGATACAACTGCATCAACAGCAAAGCACCCATTTTTTGTAACTATTAATGGGTTTAGCTCAATTTCTTTTATTTCTTTATGGGTTAGTGCAATATTTGAAAGCGCAAATATTACTTTTTTTAGTGATGCCACATCAGATTTTTGTTTTGTTCTTGCACCCATTAGAACTTTTGTACCCTTAACTTCTGATAGCATTTCTAAAATATCTTTTTCGCTTAATGGTGCGATTTTCTGCGAGTAATCTCGCACCACTTCAACAAATATTCCGCCAAGCCCATAAGTAATTACTTTTCCAAATTCGGTTGTTATTGCGCTCACTAGCACTTCATCTCCGCTAATCATTTCCTGTACGGCGATTTTTTGTTCTTCACCAAGATTCAAAAGTTGGCTAAACATTTCTTGCGCGTATTTTTCAAGTTCTTCCAAATATTTAATATTAGCTTTTACTAGTTTCTTATCTGTCTTGTGTGCTATTCCAGTTGCCGCTTTTATTGCGACTGGAAATTGAATTTTTAATTTTTTAAATGAATCACTTTTTGATAAAAATATTGTTTTTGGTGTTTTGATGCCAAATGAATTAAGCAATTTATATGATTGCTCTAAATCAAGCTTTTTATTATTTAAAGAAATTAAATTTTTGCTCGGTGCGTAGTGCTTATCATTTTCAAATATTTCTTTGTTATTTTTCTGCGAGTAGTATTCTTTTAGTCTTGAGAGTGCTTTTATCCCGATTTCAGGAGTATCAAATTCTGCGATTCCATGCTCTTTAAGATAAATCCTTGGCTTGGCAACTGCACTTCCTCCAATAAAGGAACATATAATTGGTTTATGTATATCAAGCGCAGCAACTATTTCAGCTACTTTTGCAGGATCTGTCATACTTTGCGGAGTTAGTAGTGTGTAAACAATATCTATGTTTGAATCCATCTGAAGCATTCTTAGCGCAGTCCTATAATCAATTGGCTTTGCATCCCCTATCAAATCAAGCGGATTTGATGGGTTCGGATTAATTTCTTTCACAGCGTCAAGAGTTTTTTTAGTAAAAGTAGGTAGTGGAAATTTGTATAAGTCGCATGCATCAGCAGCTATTACTCCTGGCCCGCCTGCATTTGTTACAACTGCTAGTCTAAATCCCTTGGCTCTTTTTAATTTTGCAAGTAGTTTTGCCATGTCAAAGAAGCTTTGTATTTCCCCAACGCGTATTAGATTTGCTTTTTTGCAGGCTATTGAAAATATTTCATCATCAACACTCATCGCGCCAGTGTGAGAATTTGCTGCTTTTATTCCTGACTTTGTTCGTCCTGCTTTTAATACGACGACAGGCTTTACTTTTGCGAGTCTTGCCGCGTGTTTCAAAAAAGCTTTTGGTTCTTTTACCGATTCCATATAAACAAGAACTGCTTTTGTGCTTTTGTCTTTCTCAAGGTAATCAAAATAATGTTTTTCGTTTAGGAATGTTTTGTTTCCTGTTGAAATAAATTTGCTAAATCCAACTCTTTCTTGTTTTGCCCAGTCAAGTATTGCTGTGCATAATGCGCCTGATTGGGATACTACCGCTATATCTCCTTGCAAAGGAAATGTTTGTGAGAATGATGCATTAAGTCCTATTTGTGCATTAATTATCCCAAGTGTGTTTGGGCCAACGACAACCATATTATTTTCTTCAATTATTTTTTTCATTTCTTCTTCAATCTTTTTTCCTTTCTCTCCCGTTTCGCTAAATCCTGCAGTAATTATCACTGCGTTTTTTATTTTGTTGTTCGCGCATTCTTTTAGTACTTCGACAACATACTCGGCAGGAACAGCAATTATCGCCGCATCAATTCTTCTCTTTGCGTTTGAAATAGATGAGTAAGCTTTTAGGCCTTGGATATTTTCTTCATGCTTGTTAATTGGAATTATTTCTCCGGCAAACTTTGAATTAATTAAATTCTTTATTATTGCATAACCAACCTTTCCAATAGTATTAGACGCCCCAACAACGACCAAAGAACGTGGATTAAATAATTTGTCAAGATTAAACGTTTTTGCTTTTTGTTCCATGCCAATAACTATGTTTTAGTTGTATTAAAGCTTTTTTCCTCTTTGTGGGGCGATAGCTTGTAAAGTCTTTCAACGCGCAAGTTTTTGCTTTATTATAAAAAATATTATTCTTCTTCAGCAAATTTCTTAATAGCTTCAATGTTTTCTACTATTAGCTTTGCTTTTCCTTTCCCGAATTGGAATGGGAAATTATCCTGCTCGTTTCGTTTTAGTATTATTAATTTATTTCCTTTGAATTCTCCAAATTCTACTGCCAAAAAAACCACCTTATGTTATGATGAAAAAGAAAATATTATAAAGCTACTTAAACCTTCTTGCCGATAGTGTTACTTATGAATGAGGACAGTATTACCAAAATTGACGTTGTTCAAATCGAAAAAAAGGAAACTGTGGCGCCCGTAGACGCTTTGCCAACCCCCCTCAAAGACCAGTCTGAACCGGTTTCATCGTCTCTAAAAGTACCTGTTCAAAAGGTAGAGAAAATAGCATTAGTCTATTCACTTATGGATCCTGCTGGAGAATTAATTTTCAAAAAGATTGAAGAGATTGGAATCCCTGATTGGGCAGTTGTTTATTCTTTTGAAAAGGATATAATTTTTACACCAATTGAAAAAGTTAAGGAGAGTAAAGTTATTTTTTTGTCAAAGCATGCTAGTGCTTCTGGAACAAGGAGCCTTACTGTGCACATGATAGGAAATTTTGGTGATGCGAAGTACGGCGGGCACTCTAGGGAACTTTGCGGCACTCTTCCTTGGATTGGGGCGAATTATTTACGCGTGCTTGATAAGAAAAATATTTCAAGCGGATTAAACAAACAGGGGTTTACCGTTTCTTATGAATCTACCCACCACGGGCCTTTTACAAATAAGCAGTGCGTGTTTATTGAACTTGGTTCTTCGCCTGCTGAGTGGAAGAATGAACTTGGCGCAAAAGTAATTGCTGAGACCGTTATTGAGTCAACTCTTACTCGCTCGCCAGATAGAATTGTTATTGGTCTTGGAGGAGGGCATTATGCGCCTGATTTCACAAAACTTACTCTTCGTAAAGGTTATGCGTTTGGCCACATGTGCCCAAAGCACCATTTGGATGATTTTAATTTTTCAATGCTTAAGCAGATGATTGCAAAAAGCCGAGCAAGCGAAATTATTTTGGATTGGAAAGGCCTTAAGGAACATAAGGAAAGAATTCTTGCGTTGTGCAAAAAAAGCGGTTTACCATTTGAACGAGTTCAGAATTTGCTTAAATGAAAATATTATTATTTAACTTTTACACACGACATTTAACTTTTACACACAACATTTAACTTTAATTTTTATGCGAAATCACCTAATTTTATTTTTGCGCTTTACTTTAATTAATAATTTTAATTATTGCACATTTTTCAAATGCGATTGCTTGAATATTTCCTGCTAATAATTATTTCGAGTTTGCCAAGTTTGGGTTTGTGTCTACGCACACAGGTTTTTTTAAATACACTTCCGCCAATCACTACTTTCGCCAAAGGTTTGTAATTAGCAAACATTACTGACTTAGTTCCAAAAGCTCATTTTATAGCAAAAGACATTAATTTGTGAACTTTGTGGACTGTCTTTTGCGACTAGCAAAGGACAACAGTTTGTTCCTTTAATTATGTCCTTCGCTATTAGAATTCCTTTTATGTTTCTGCATTAGAAACAACAATAACCTTGTTTGAATTAATGAAGGCTCTTGCGGTGGCACCAACCAAAGCATTTGCTTCATTGCAAAACCAGAAGTTCGTTGCAAAACTATGAGTTTTGCGACGTGCCGCAAATGCCAAGCATTTGCAA
>JBAXCL010000071.1:0-5811 GCA_037141515.1 archaeon | reverse complement strand
AAATAATACTGACTACAGTCTAACTCTTTCGAACCTGAACTTTTCAGTTACTAGTTCGCTAATACGCTCAGGGAATTTAGATTATGATGATTATATCCCATCGCACACATCAAGAACAATAACACTGACTCTTGATTCAGGGTTTGTAACAAATAATCAAGTTACTACCGGGAGACTATTTGCAACAGCAACTCTAAACGGCGAAAGTTGCGCACAGGATGATATAGGTGTACAAACATTTCAAATAACAGTTAGAGATACAGGGCTTAATGACAATCAAAACTATGATTATTATAATAACTACTATGATAGTTACAACAACGGGTACTACAATTCCTATAATAATAGTTATTATAGCGGAAGCGGAACAAGCGCTGATTGCGCAAGCTTATCACTCCAAACAAATGATTTTTCAATTAATGAAAGTGCAAGCCAAAAAGTAGTATTCGGGATAAAAAACAATTCCACAATGCGATTTGAAATACAAGAAATAACTTCAACAAGCAACGGAATAAGTCTAATTAATTTTGACAATGATAAATATACTTTCTCAGGACAAGTTGGAACAATTATTTTAACTGCAACTGCGCCAAATGTAACTGCTGATAAAAGTTACATAAATTCAGTAAAAGTTAGGGGTGTATTCGCAAACGGACGAACTTGTTCATTTACTGATCTAAATAATTCATTTATCGCAACTGTAATAAATGCTCCTCAATCAGGAACACTAAATTGTTCAGCATTTGGAATCAGCGCGCCTACAAATATAACAATTAGCAACTTTGGTGAAATGCCATTTACAATAAACAATGCTACAAATAGAAGCGTGGACGTTTATGTTGAAGGGAGTGTAGATGCAACACCAACAATAATTTCACTTCCAAGTAACACAACAATAACACGGAGCCTAAATATCACACTAACACAGAATAGCGGAGTTTTAACATTTCGCCCCGTTATCGAAGGATGTAGCTTAATAGTAACTACAGTAAATATTAGAAACACAACGGCTGGGGCAAATGCAAGTACAACAACAAACGAAAACGAAATAAATAGTTCAGGACTATTTGCACTAGGCGGAAACCTGGAATCAGCGGGAGTAGTTTTGCTGATTATAGTAATAGTGATTTTGTTAGTGGTATTAATTTCGGGTTATGGCAAAGGAAACACAAAAGAAGATGTAAATCAGGCATGGGTAAGGAAATAAAGTTTGCGCGTAATTAAAAAAACGCCCCGCACCCATGGTTTATAAATGTTTTTCTTGCCAAAATAGTATAGTAGTTTCGAGTACACTGCTTTCTTTTATAATGGTGAGCAAGAAAGAAAGTAAATACCAAAAAACTCTGTTTTTTTGGTTCAAAAACTCTACAAAGAATGAAGAGTTTTTGCCTCGCACAAGGTTGTGCAATACTCGGATTAGTGTAAAAAAAGTGATTCGATGTCAGAATTTAATGCACCAAGAAGAGGAGCTCTATCCTTTTACCCTCGCGTAAGAGCAAAAAAAGAAACTCCAAGCATTAAAGGATACGGCACTGAAAACAAAGCACTTAATTTTTTGGCTTACAAAGTTGGAATGGTACAAGTAATGGGAAAAAATGTTCACAAAGCAAGCCCTTCATTTAATCAAGAAGTTGTTGTTCCTGCGACTGTTATAGAATGCGAACCATTGAAAGTATTTGGAATTAGAGCTTATGAAAAAGTTGAAATTGGGCACGCTGCATTAAGCGATGTAATTGCAGAAAATATAGATAAAGATTTGAAGCGAGCAATATTAAATTTTAAAGAAAAAGCACAACACCCTGAAAAGAAAGCAAGTGAAAAAAAAGCAGAAGCAAAAGAAGATTATTACACAATTTCTGATTTTGAAAAAGAACTTAGTGATATAGAATATTTTACGCTATTAGTTCACACACAACCGTCTTTTAAGAAAACTCCTGAAGTTAGTGAAATATTTATCGGCGGAAACAAAGAAGCACAACTAGCATATGCAAAAGAAAAACTTGGAAAAGAACTTACAATTGAAGACGTATTTAAAGAAGGCGACTTGCTTGACGTTCGCGCAGTAACAAAAGGAAAAGGATTCCAAGGGCCAGTAAAAAGATTCGGTGTTAGAACATTTAGACCAAAACACAAAAAGCAAAGAGTTGTAGGATCAATCGGGCCATGGCACCCCGCAACAGTAATGTTTACAGTAGCACGTGCAGGACAAATGGGTTACCAGAACAGAACAGAGACAAACAAAAAAATTGTTAAAATTTCAAAAAATGCAACTGAAATAAATCCAAAAAGCGGATTTCAAAATTTCGGATTGGTTAAAGGTCACTATGCATTAATATTTGGTTCTCTTCCAGGGCCAGCAAAGAGATGCATTGCGATGAGAAAATCAATAAGGCCAGTGCAGAAAAAAGGAGTACAATTACAAACAGTTGACAAGATTATATTAAATCAGTAAAATAAATAATGCGTTATAAAGTAAATGAATGTTGAAAATATTGGATTGATGATTATGAAAGCAAATGTAATTGGAATTGATGGAAGTGCAAAAGGAAGTATAGAACTTCCTGACGTATTTGCTACTGAATACAAACCAAAACTAATAAAACGCGCAGCACAAGCAATACAAACATCAAAAAAACAGCCAAAGGGTGCTGATCCAAGGGCAGGAAAGAAAAATACTTCGACTTACATGGGTTACAGAGGCGTACCAGCATACAGGCGAACAATTAATGTTGAACACGCAAGACTCCCAAGATTAAAAAACAGGGGCGCACTATTATACGGAAGAGTTGCATATGTTCCCCACTCAGTGGGCGGAATTGCAGCACACCCGCTAAAAGCATGGGAAGTAACTATTGAAAGAATAAATAAAAAAGAAAGAAAACTTGCACTAAGAAGCGCAATAGCAACAACAACAATGAAATCACTTGTTGAAAAAAGATTTATAGTTGAAAAAGAACTTCCAATTGTAGTAGAAGACGCACTTGAATCAATCGCAAAAACAAAACAAGTATTTGAAGCACTTGAAAAAATCGGGGTTGGAAAAGACTTGGAAAATGCTCGCGGAAAAATTAGAAAAAGAGCAGGAAGAGGAAAATCACGCGGAAGAATGTGGAAAGCTAAAAAGAGTGTTTTAATTGTTACGGGGAAAAATTCACCTGTATTAAAAGCATCAAGAAATTTACCAGGCGTTGACGCAGTAACAACAACTTCACTTAATGTTGATTTACTAGCACCAGGCGCAGAAGCAGGAAGACTTGTAGTTTGGACAAAGAGCGCAATTGAAGAACTTGGAAAAGAAAAGAAACAAGAACAAAATGTCGCAGTTAAAACTGAAAAGAGAATTGATGCAAGAAGTATAAAGTCTGAAAAAGAAACAAAAGCACTTGCTAAAAAAGATGTTAAAGTTGAAGCTAAAAAAGAAGCTAAAGCAACTGAAAAGAAAGATGCTGAAGTAAAAGCAGCAGAGAAAAAAACAGCTGAAAAAAAGGCTGTAGTAAAAAAGTAATTGGTATTTGTGATGTGTTATGGTAAGACTAACAGAAGCTGAAAAGAAACAAGCAGAAATAGAAAAGAACCCGCACGAGGGTCACGAACACGTTAGTAAAGAAGAAAAAGCAAAAGAAGTAAAAACAGAAAAAGCAAAAGCAAAAGACAAGAAACCAGAAGCAAAAGCTGAAAAAGTTTTGACAAGCGCAGCAACACTACACGACTTGGAAGTAGTATTATATCCACTAGTAACGGAAAAAGCAGTTAATATGATAGAAGCAGAAAACAAAATTACATTTATCGTAAATGATAACGCAACAAAACCAGAAGTAAAGAAAGTTTTGGAAGAAGCATACGGAATAAAAGTAAATAAAGTAAATATGCTCCGCGATATGAAAGGAAGAAAAAAAGCAATAGTTCAGATTGATAAGAAATTCAAAGCTGGAGAACTAGCAACAAAACTAGGAGTAATCTAAAATTTAATATGAAATTGCAATTATGAAAATTATAAAGTGATAATATGGGTAAACGATTAATTTCACAAAGATCCGGAAAAGGAAGCCACACATTCAAGGCAAAGCACGAAGGAATAGCAGCACGCTACACAATACAAAACGCGGATCTGATGAAAGGCGAAGTTACTGACTTAATAAAAGAAAACGGAAGACACGCAATAATTGCAGAAGTAATATTTTCAGACGGAAAGAAAGAATACCTTCCAGCGGCAGAAGGATTATATTTAGGGAAGAAAATTCAGCAAGGAAAAGGTGCAGAAATTGACACTGGGAATGTTTCATTTTTAGAAGATTTGCCAGAAGGATGCCCTGTATTTAATATTGAAAAAATCGCAGGGGACGGGGGAACACTTGTAAAAGTATCTGGTGCTTACGCACTGCTAATGGCAAAAGATTCAAAAAAAGCAACAGTAAAAATGCCATCCGGCGGAATGATAACTCTACCACTAACAGTTAGGGCTACAATAGGGAATGTTTCATGCGGTGGAAGAGGAGATAAACCATTAGTAAAAGCAGGAAATAACTTTTATGAATTTAGAGCAAAGAGAAAGATGTACCCACGAGTAAGGGGAGTAAAGATGAATGCTGTTGACCATCCATTCGGTGGAGCAAGTCATAAACCAGGTAAATCAAAGAGCACATCAAGAAACGCTCCTCCTGGAAGAAAAGTTGGTGCAATCGCATCCTCACGAACAGGGAGACGAAAGAAAAACTAAAAGTGCATGCATTCTTCGCGCTAAGTTGTGCGAAGAAATTTGCAATTTTATTTTTTATTTTAGCAGGTGTTTTGTATGGCAATCGGAATGAAAGAACTAACATTTAGGGGAAAAAGCATAGCAGAATTACAGTTGCTAAGCATACCAGACTTTGCAAAACTTTGCACATCAAGAGCAAGAAGAACACTCACAAAAGTTGGAGTGGACAAAAAAATGCTTAAGAAAATAGAGACTCAGAAAAAGAATGGTGCAAAAGCAAGGCCAATACGAACACAAAGAAGAGATTGGGTAATAGTTCCTGCAATGGTTGGTGCAAGATTTGCAATACACAAAGGAAAAGAATATGAAAACGTTGATATTTCAATAAGAATGCTTGGACACTATTTGGGTGAATATGCACTTACAAGAAAGAGATTAATGCACGGAAAAGCAGGAATCGGAGCAACAAAGAGCTCAACTGCAGTAACTGCAAGAGGATAAAAAAAGGAAAAAATTGAAAAATGAAGATTGTAAAATATTAAAGGTGTAAAAAATGGGAAAAGTAATTTATCAGGCAGAAGTCGGACAAAAGAGCAAGACTGCAAAAGCATGTATTACAAATGCGCCGATTTCAGTTAAGTACTCAACAGAAGTATGCAACCAGATAAAAACAAGACCCGTAAACAAAGTAATTGAATGGTTAACAAGAATACAAAACCACGAAGAGTACTTGCCTTTGAAAAGATACCATAAGAAAGTAGCGCACAGAAAAGGAAATGCACTAAATGGAGAAAAAGCAGGAAGATACCCTGAAAAAGTTTCAGCATCATTCATTAAATTACTTGAACTCGCAAAGGCAAATGCGGATTTTAAAGGACTAGATCCTGAAAAACTCCTCATAATACACGCTTTCTGTAATATGGGAATGAATAGATTTTCATATCAGTCAAAAGGAAAAATAGCAGGAAAAGCACGAAGACGAAACGCAACAAACGTAGAAATAGTAGTTCAAGAAATGAAATAAAAAAATTGAAATCATGAAAAATTTTTTGGAGAATGAAGAGATAGAAGAAATTTTGAATGAAAGTTTAGTTTAATAGTTTATGGGATAAGAA
>JBAXCL010000070.1:0-5867 GCA_037141515.1 archaeon | reverse complement strand
CCTTTTTTCAATCCAATGATCAGAATAGCCCTTTGCTTTGTACAATTCTTTCATTCTCTTTTGGGCAAGTTCAGGGTCTTGTATTTCTTCTACTCTTTCATAACCCACTTTTGCCAGCCACTGCTTAAAGGGCTCTGCTTTTGGAGACGAAATAGACTGAATTAACCTAAAAGCATTTTTTGTGGTTACACAATCAGTAAGCCTTGATTTGCCATCCCCAGCAGTTAATTTCAACTGTCCGATTTTTTCGGACACTTCAAATCCTTCCTCAATTAACTTAATTTTCAAATCCGACCAATATTTTCTAGACCTATTACTATCAGTTAACGCCTCAATAATATCAACTACTGAAAACCACCACTCATCATTAAACCAAATGCGCCTAATCTTTTTGCTTTGGAACACAATTAAGGCATTTTCCATTAAAACCACAACTTTTATTTTATTAATATTTTCTTAAACAATAATCCAATTAATCTTCTTTTAAACATTCCTTAAGTAAAATGCCGACTAGAGTTTTTTCGCATGGCGCAAAATGAGTTAATAGCGTAACAAGAAACTACCTGGTAGAAAGCTTTGACAAAGCAATTACCCGTGCGACAGCGTCATGTTGGCTTTTTCAATAAAATGTTTTATTTCTTTTTAGGCATTTGTCTCTTTTTTAATACAAATCTTTCAACAAGGCCGTCATATTTTTCCGCAGCAAATCTTTTGTCTTTGCTAAAACCTGCCAAAATTGCCATTCTTTTTAGCCTTGGTTCATCAATTATGTGCGCATCAATTCCGAGATTTTTTTCTTTGGCTATTTTCTTTATTCGGCTAAGTCCAGTGCGTAATAATAACCCCACGCCAGTTCCAGTAAAATGATTTATGTGCATTATCCCATTCTTAATTTCAATGACAAACTGTAGGTGATATTGGTTATTACACACATCAAGAATCAAGAACCGTCCTTTTTTTCGCTCGGTTAATTCAGCCACTATTTTCACTCTTACTTCTATAACATAAGCAGGGGTTAAGTATAAAATGTTATTCATTACATTGAATAACGCTTGTCTTTTTTACGCTGAGGACGAGATTTGAATTATTCATTGAATTTATTAAAAAACAGAAAAATGAAAGAACTCCTTTTTAGGGGAGCCTTTCATTTCTAAACAATTACTTTTTTATTAATTTGAATATTTTCTTTCTCTTTGCGTCGTTTATTTCAAAGCCTTTTTCTATCATGTACTTCACTTCTTCAGCGTTGAAATACCCTGGCCCTTTTTGCATTGCGCTCATATAGCCGTCTTCTGTTGTTGCAACAGAAAATCTTGCAGTACTAGCTTTTTCTTCCAAGTAAGTTGGGTCAGCCATTATTTTGTCGCCAAGCTTAACAAAAGTTGCCAAGAGCGGGTGCCTTGTTAGTTTTAATTCACCCGAATACTCGTGCTTAATGATTTTATTTTTATCATTTAGCTTTGGCATTTTTGCACTCATGAAAGTTACTAGCCCAGCAATTGAACCAGCATCAAACAAGTTACCATCTGCGTTGATTGCGTAGAAATCCATGAAAGCAATCCAAACAGCTTCACCCTCTTTGATACACAGTTTTGTAAAGTCAATTGCTTTACTTTCGCGAATACCTCTATCCACAACTCTCGCTACTTCAATTTCGCTAAAAGAAGGCGGACCAGCTTCGTACTCTGAGTGCGCTAGTGGCAAAAGTTCTGCACCAACTGAAATTGCCCCCTCATCAGGAGAATCAGGGTAAGGTTTATCCACACCCATTTTTATTCCAGCTACTACTTCAGTAGAACCAAGTCTTACTCTTGCACTACCTTCAGCATTCTCGCACATTCCAAGTTCAATGGTGAAATCACGTATTTCATCAAGAGCTCTTCCGTCAAGTCGCTTACCCTCGCGAGCAAGATCCACTATTTTTGATAAATCATATTGTAGTATTGTAGTTCTCATTTTTTCACCTTCTTAGCTTTTGCTTCCTTAGCTTCTTTTTTTGGTTTATCCGCTACAGGGGCTTTATCTTCAACCGCAGCTTCAACACTCTTTTCAGAAACTTCGCTCAAAATAAATTTTTCTTTAAGCGCTTCTTTTTGAACTTTATAGATATCCTGACATGCTTTCATTCCAAGAGGAACAAGTTTTGCCCACTCTTCTTTAGTTAATAATCCATCCATTTGCAGAAGAACTATATTACCTGAATTAGGCATTATTCCAAAAGGAACATCCACCGCATCAGGAGCATCTTCTTCATTCTTATCAAGATCTACTACTAGTTCACCAAATGCTTTTCCTACACCAGTTGCTGCAACTAAATCCTTCATAGGGATTCCAGCATCAGCTAATGCGCAAGAAGCAGCTGTTAAGCACGCAACCCTTGAACCTGCATTCGAATCAATTACCTCAACAAAAACAGATATTTCTGTGTTTGGGAACTGTTCTGCGAAAATAACTTGTTCTAGAGCTTCTCCAAGAACTTTAGATATTTCCATATCTCTTCTATTTGGCCTAGGCTGTTTTCTTTCAGGAACCGAGAATGTTGCCATCCTGTAAGTTACTTTAACAACCGCTTTGTAAGGATCTTGAGTGTGCTTTGGCAAAGCTTCTCTTGGCCCATAAACCGCAGCGTACACTTTATTTTGTCCCCATTCTAAATAAGCCGAACCGTCAGCATTTGGTAGAACTCCTACTTTAATGCTTAATGGTCTTAACTCATCCATTTTTCTTCCATCTACTCTCTTTTTGTCTTTCTTATAATCCGGTATTCTTTCTTCAACCATTTCATTCACCTTCGTAATCCTAATTCTGTCCATCCGAGTCATTCTCGGGCAGAACTTCACTTTCTTCACTAATAACTTCGCTTTCCTCAAACTTTGCGTTCGCGAAAGGCACTTCTTTTGCAGGAACAGAAACATCTATTCCTTCAGCTTTGAAAAACGCTTCAACAGAGCTAGTCAAATTGCTTTTGTAAGAATTTGCATTAACAAACTCCACAACTTTTCTTAACAACTCAGTATTTCCGTTTCTTGCCCAAACTCTGCCGTTCTTTCCGATAACAATATCGCACTTAGTTCCGGCTTTTAATAATTCAAGCATTGAACCATTCTTTCCAATTAATCTTGGAGTTCTAACAGGAGTAACTTCAATTACTTCCCCTCCGAACATTTTTCTTGGAAACCCAATTTCAGCTTCTCTTAATTCGTTAACGTAATTAACTTTGCCTGAAATAAGATCCCCTTTCTTCAAATCCTCTCTCATTACACTTCTTGGTATGAAAGAATCTACAAAAGAATTAATGTTAATGTTGTACCCAGCGAAAATTACGCGAGTTACTACACCAATCACTACATCTTCCATCTGAGGGAAATACTTTCCTTCAAGCGGAACTACCGCAGCTTTTTCTCCTTCATCCTCACTTATTCCAAGAACTTTGGAATAAATCTTGCCGTCAACAACAAAAACATTGCTTCCGAGCCTCTTTCTTTCACCAGAGACTAACTCTCCGGGTATTACAATTTTCTTCATTCATTCACCTTCATTAAAATAATTTTTTACAAAACTTATCAAAACCAAAATTTTTGGCGTTGAGTCTTTTGTATCAAAAATAAATTTTTATTAAAATAATTATCATTAAAACAATTTTCACCCAAATAATTTTTATACAAATATTTTTACTGCCCAGTCCCGATAATCTTAATTATAATTTCTCCGTGAGTTGCTGAATTAAGTTCGTTAAGCAAATCTCCTTTTGCTCCTGCGGGCAAAAGAAATTCCGCTGCGAGAGAACCATCATTAAGCCACTCTTCTTTTTTAATTTCGTATTTATGAATTATTGAACTTGCTCTCCCAGCGTACTGCGCAGGAACTTTAATCGCAAAATCTATTTTCTCCATTGAAATTGGTATTTGTCTCCTAATTGCTTTAACTATTTCATTTGCTTGCTCTTCAGCACTCTTAAATGCATCAACATGAACTTTTTCCGCATCCATCGCATTCTCTATTCTTTGAATAGGGTGAATTGTTTTAGTCTGCGGATTAATTGTATTCCTTGAAATGAAATTAATTACTTCAATTCGCCTCTTTGCGAGCATCGCTCTTTTTTGCTCTGTTGTTAATTGCACTTCGCCTTCTTTAATAATTTTAATTGCAATAACTCCAACATCTTCAGTTTGAAAAACTTTTTTTAACGTCTCAGGACTCTGAGCATCCCCAGCTTTTGCATCCTTAAATACAAAATCTGCAGCAAGTAAAGACTCAAGAGGAACTAACTTACCTTGCCGCACCTCAAGCGCCAAGTTTGGCTCGACAAGAATCTCGAACTTATGCCCAAATTTTTCAAGGCGCGCAATAATAGCGTCCTCAACCCTAACCATCTTTTTTCACTTCACTACCAATATGTCCAAAAGCGTTTTTTATTCGCTGCAAAACAGCTGGTTTTGCGGCACCCACAGACCTAACGGTCTGTTTGGTCCCTGCTCTGGACAAATAAGTCAATTAATATAAAATTTTTCAACAATCGTTTTACTTTACAACAACCACAAAGCAATTTTCATTCAAATTAACTTAATTTATTTGAAAGCTGATTTAAGTTCTCTTTCTGTCAACCTTCTAAAACCTTTTTTATCAATAACTGAAAATTCAACCCTCGAAATGGAAATTTTTTCCTTCTCAGGCATACTTTTTTCTATAGCTTTATAACAAAGCGCAACAGCTTCAAGCATTGTCAAACCTTCTTTAAAATCTTTTTCAAAAGACTCCATTGCTTTCTCTTTATTTCTACCAATCGCAACAGCTTTGTATTCTGCAAGCGCCCCGCTTGGTTCAGTTTCGAAAATCTTTGGCCCCTTCTCATCAAGACCGCCAATAATAAATGCTACTCCAAAAGGCCTAAGCCCGCCGTATTGTGTAAAAGCCTGTTTTGTTTCAGCAATTTCCTTAGCCATTGTTTCAACTTGGATATTTTCAGAATAAACCATTTTGTTATCCTGTGCTTGTCTTCGCGCAATACCAACTAAACGCCTTGCATCCCCAACTAACCCTGCAGAAACTACTGCAATATTATCATCAATCTTGAAAATCTTTTCAATTGATTCAGGAATTACTAACTTACTCTGAATACTCTTATCAGCTGCTAAAACCACACCATCTGCAAAAATAAGCCCAACACCAGTTGTTCCCTGCTCAACTATTTTTGAAGCATACTCTACCTGATATAATCTCCCGTCTGGAGAAAACATTGTGGCTGCTTTATCATAAGCAGGAACCTTTGAGTTTTGCATTGGATACATAAAAACAACCCCTTTAATTTTACTTAAACTCTTTTACTTAAACTTAATTTATCTTTAAAACCTTCAATAAACTACTATCATTTCGGATTCGTATTCTTTAAAAAGAAATCGCTAAAAAACGCATGATTTTGGCGCTTACTTGCTTATCTTGGGTACAATATAATTCCTCAAAAGAGTGTTTAAAAATGTTGCTTGGGGGGAAAAATACTACCCGTCAAAGAAATTTTTTGGGGGTTATAAAAATCCAAAAAATCTTTTGCGGTCAAAATATTAATCCCTCTGAATTCTTTTAACTTAAGTAAATGCTTATCACCCGAAACAATGAAATCCACATTTGCTTCAATCGCAACCTCAAGAACTTTATTATCATCAGGATCTTCAACTACTGCAAATACTTTTTCACGTGGATTAACTAAAATAATGCTTTCAAGAGCTTTGTTTATTTTTGCCAGCAAATAATATTCAGAAGTTTCAAAATCACGCATAATTGCGCTCTTAATTCACTTAAAAGTCCTGTAGAAGAAGTATTTGCTAACCGTTTTGTAGGTTTTGTTTGATTGTTTGGAATAGGTCGAGTCC
>JBAXCL010000069.1:0-5906 GCA_037141515.1 archaeon | reverse complement strand
GGGTTGTATCAATTAAGCCGGTTGCGTTACACGAAGTAAAAGAAGTTCTAAAGGGCCGAAAAGGCGAGAAAGAACTTAATTACGAACAAGAACAAGCATTCAAATTTATTGAAAAATTTGCTAAATTAACAGAAAAGCAAACTAATGATTTACTTGCTGATCTTGCCGAAATACCATTTTTGAAAGAAAATGAACTTTTAAGATACGAAATAGCAAATGTAATACCTGCAAGGGTAGAACAATTGCAACTAATGCTACCAAAGGGTGTTGCCCCTCCAGAAGATGAGCTCAAAAGTGTAATTGAGCTGACCAAAAAGTTTGAGGAAAAGCTCGAATGAAAAACCAACTGGTTTTTCATGTCATAAAATGGCTATTGGGAGTTTTGGTATGCGCCATTTTATTCGAATAATTCTTTAAATGCTTTTCCGAGTCAATTTTTAGTCTGGAGAACATTATTTAATAATAGTGGGATGGGTATATGTGCAGCGATAATTAATTCATAATTAGTTAGCGCGAGTTTGGAAGAAAATTTTTGATTATAATTGGATGTTGATTATTATGATGAATGTAATGTTGCCAAAAAAAGTAGAAGAAAAGGCGTTTGTTCTTGATTATATGCCGACAGGCAAACCAAGTGCTGCAAAAACAGAAGCTCTTGCGCAAGTACTTGGTAAAGATCACTTTACGCTACTTGAAGTAGTTCCAAAACCTGGTGTATCATTGATAATTGGGGAAGAGGTTTATGTTGGAAAAGAAGATCGCCCAAAAGTTGAACTTGTTAAAGGAAGAATTACTTTTCGTGATTTGACTTCAAATTCGCTTTCAGAACTTGAGGAAGTAGTTGGAAAAATTGTTGATTCTAACAGGGAAAAATACCTTGGATTTTTTAATACTTCAAAAGCAATTTCTCTAAGAAGACACCAATTAGAGCTTCTTCCAGGAATGGGAAAGAAACACATGCTTGCTTTACTTGATGAAAGAGACAAGAAACCTTTTTTGACTTTTGAAGAAATTCCATTAAGAGTTAAAGGCACTCCTGATCCAAAAAAGATAATTGTTAAACGAATAGTTGAGGAGCTTGAAGGACCAGACGATAAGCACTATTTGTTTGTTCGAGCACCTGCAGAACCAAGGCCACAGCAATTCCAACGAAGATACTAAATCTTTAATTTACTTTGGAATTTTCGTACAAGTATTAATTTAAATGGATTTATGTATTGGTCTGTGATATGTCTGGTAATTATTCAGGAGTAATTATTGAAGAAAGTCTTGCGGATAAGTCAGTGCTAAAAAAAGTGAAGATTGTTTCAACAAAAATTTCAATAGTAGAGAAACGTCACGAGACTCCTTGGGTAAAACAATGGACTATGCATGTAGTTGAAATACCTGTGGAGAAAGCTGATTTGATTGCAGAAGAATTAAGCAAATCTCTGACAGAAAAACACAGCTGGTACGCTGATTTTAAGAGCCCACTTATTCATTACATTGTTTATAGGGGAAAGATATTCAAAGTTGATAGGAGAAGCAAAGAACAATGCGAAGAAGCAAAAAAATATGGGCTCTCAATAGGAATCCCTGCACACCAGATTGATTTTTCACCAATAGTTGATTAAAAATTAAATCTTAAATTTGGTTTAATTATTAATCAAAATAATAATGTGATTTTTATGGATTTATTTGAACAACTTCAAGATATGATGATAAAATATCATTTTCGTCCTGAAAAGAAACTTTCTCAATTTTTCTGCATTAACGAAGCTCTCCTTGTTTTTCTTGCTAATAGCGCAAAAATAGAAAAGAAAGATGTTGTACTTGAAATTGGTGCGGGAACTGGATTTATGACAAGAAAACTTCTTGATAAAGCAAAGAAAGTTGGCGCAAAAGTTATTGCTGTAGAAATGGATGAATACATGTGCGAGATTCTAAGTAAAGAATTTTCTGCAGAAATTGAAGCGGGCGAACTTAAACTTATTAATGCTAATGCGCTTGAGCAAGATTTTGGTGCGCTAGGTGTAACAAAAATAGTGGCTCTTCCCCCATACCATATTTCATCAGAATTAGTAACTAAGATTTCTCTTGCTAAAGGCTTGGCAAAAGTAATTCTTGTACTTGACAGGGGGTTTGTGGAAAAACTTACTGCTTTTGAAGGATTAAGCGAATACGTTGCGCTCACAGTATTAGTAAACCTAAATTCTAAAGTAGAAATACTTGAAAATAATATTGCCCCACAAAGCTTCTTTCCGCCCCCAAATTGCAAAAGTACAGTAGTTGGACTTGATTTTAATGTTAAAAATAATTCAAACGAGTTCTACGCATTCTTGCACGAACTTTTCAGACACAAGAAGAAAGATTTAGCTCGGTCGCTAAAACAATCCTTCCAGTTCTTATCAAAAGAACTCGGCTGGAAAGAAAAGGATTTTAACGCAAAACTAAAAACACTAAAACTTTCTTCAACAAAAGTTTATTTACTATCTCCAAAAGAATTTTTGGAAGTATTTGTGCACTTTAATTCAAAATCGGCTGATAAAAAGGATAATTAAGTCAAAATAGTTTTGCCATGCAATAATTATCAATAAGTTTATTGCCTCTTTGGGAATCTTTTTTTAATTTTCCTTCAATTTTGAAACCCATTTTTTTGTAAAGCCCAATTGCTTTTTTATTATCAACATTTACTCCAAGTTGAACTCGCTTTAATTTTTTCTTTTTGGCTATTTGGATTACTTTATTTAACAGAGTAGTGCCTATTCCTTTGCTTTGGAAATCTTTTGAAATAAACATTACTATTTCTCCTGAATGATTTCTTCGACCATGAAATTTAGTTAATCTTGCAACACCAACTGGCGTGTTCTCAACTAGTGCAACAATTGATTCTGAATCGGGATTCATAAGACGCTTTCTTGTTTGGGCAGTAGTTAAATTCGGTCTTGAAAGCGTATATTTCGTAACTTCCGGACTTATCCAGATGTTTCGTAAATCCTGTGCATCATCTTTTTTCATTGTTCGGATTTTGATTTCATTTTTTTGCATTACTTCACCGTTTGAAGTATAATTCTTCTGAATGTATATGGTATATTTTGGAGTGCGTATTGTTCCGCAACTTTAAGTTTCTCTTTATTTTCAGCATAGATAGTCATCAATTCGTCGCCTTCTTTTACTTTTTCGCCAACTAATTTGTGAAGCATTACGCCGGCAGTTTTATTTGCAGGAGCTCCTGCAAATCTTGCAATTTTTGTTATTGCTTTTATGTTCATTTCTTCAACAACGCCGTTAGTTCCTGCTTTAAATTCTTTTTTATACGGTGCGAGTGCTATATCGTCACTTGAATTTATTTTTCCGCCTTGCGCTTTGATTATTTCTTTCATTTTCTTAAGTGCTTTTCCTGATTGAAGTATTTCAAGTGCTTTGTCATATCCTTTTGATGGTTTTGCTAATCCAACCATTTCAAATAAAGCCCCTGCCATTTCGCAGCTCTTTTGTGCTAAATTATCAAATCTTTTTCCTTCTAAAACTTCCATTGCGTACTTTGCCTCAAGCGCTGGGCCAAATGCAAGTCCGCTAGGTTCTTCGCCGTCGGTAATAACTGCTTCAACATGCATTCCAATTTCTTTTCCAACTTGAACAAACTTTTTTGCCATCCTTAAAGCAGTTTCTTTATCCTTGACTTTTACATATTTCCCAACAGGTAAATCAATTACAACATATTTGCTTCCGACACTTGCTTTTTTTGCCAGAACTGAAGCTATTACTTGACCTTCTGGATCAAGAGAAAGGGGGTGTTCAATTTTTATTATTTTATCATCAGCGGGTGCAAGATCAACTGCTCCGCCCCAAGCTATTACTCCGCCGCATTTTTCAGTAATTGCTTTAATTTTTTCCATTGAAAGACTAACATTTGCTATTACTTCCATTGAATCAGCAGTCCCTGCCGCACTAGTAATACTTCTTGAACTAGTTTTGGGCATTAGTAATCCAGTTGAAGCAACAATTGGAACTATTATCATTGATGCTCTTCCGTTAGTTCCGCCAACGCTGTGCTTATCAACAACAATTCCTTTTTTGAAAACCATTTTCTTTCCGTCAGAAATTAGTGCTTTAGCCATTGCTATAGTTTCGTCCAAATCAAGGCCCTTCATATAAACCGCACTAACAAATGCAGTTGCTTCAATCTCGCTTAATCTTTCATCAGCAATATCTTTCACAATTTCAAAGATCTCTTCTTTTGTGAGTTTTTCTCCCATCATTTTTTTCTTGATATAATCAATACTCTTAAGCGGTTCTGTTGCGCGTACATTAATCAACGAACTGCTCTTTGCCCCAAGTTCAGTAACAACATCCAAAAATAATCCTATTTCGCCGTCTCTTACTTCTTGTTTAGTAATATCAACAACTGCAACACAACGTTTTCTTGTTTTATTATTTGCAAGTTCAACCCTGTCTCCTGCGAGAAGCCCAAGTTCCTTTGCATCAACCTCATTCAAAATCACAACAAGTTTTCCAGTTTGAATTGGAAATAATTTCGTCTTAAGATTCTGTGAATAGCTTTCCATTATTTGATCACCGATTAATTTCTTTACGAAAAGAAGGAATTTGTTGTATTTAATTGTTGTTGTGGTGTGAAACTGTCCTACAATTAGTGATAATAATTTATTTAATTTAAAATTAATTAATTGGGATTATTATATTTGGTCGAGGTAATTATATTTTGTGTAAAAATATTTTGTTCTTTTAGCACAAAATATTATTTCTCAGGATAAGCTTCTTTAATTAGTTTTTCTTTCCCAACCATATCCTTTCTTATTACATCAAGAAGTAAACTTAATTCTTTACCAATTGCAGTCTTAAGATCCATTGGGTGAAGTTTTCCCGCAACGTAATCAGCTTCAATGGCAGCGTAAGATTTGTACGAAACATTCCCTCCAAATTTTTCAGGACGCTCGATTTTAAGTTCCTTTTTTGCATCCTCTTTAAGAACCATAATTACATACTTAGCAAAAGCTAAAATTCCATTATTTTCAACTTCTTTCTCCGGACAAAAAGCTTTGCCTAACTTTTTTTGTACTACATCAAGTGAATCAAGCAAATCAATTTTTGAATTTGGATCCGATGAAGACATTTTTCCAGTAGCAGTGAGCCCGGGAATTAATGGAGTCATGAATTCAATTCTAGGTTTATATCCTATTGAAGGAAGATTTTCTCTTGCAAAAACAAGTATTTTTCGCTGGTCAAGCCCCCCGTATTGAATATCAACCCCAAGGTATTCTTCATCAAGCGCCTGTAAAAGCGGGTAAATTAATCCTGAAAGCTTTGGATTCTCTAAAGACTTAACAACATCACTCGCGGCTTTTTTTGCGTCACTAACTGATGTAAAAGTTGAAAGTTTGAGTAAATCGAGAACATAGTCCCTCTTAAGCTGAAAATCCGAACCCTTAACTATTTCAAAATTATTTAAATCAGCACCAACACTTTTTAGCATTCCACGAATTACAAATCCATAATACTCGTATCTCTTTTCTAGTAAAGGCCAAGGAGTGTTATCAAGCGCCCCGTGCATATCAGCAAGAAGAACTTTAACTTTAAATCCAGCTTTTAGAAAATCAGCAAGTTTTATCGCCCAAACAAAATAACCTACATGCGGCCTACCTGTAATCGCAGTTCCTAAATATACAACCGGTTTCTCTTTAGTTTCAATAAGTGTTTTTAATTCATCAAGAGTAATTATCTCCTGAGTATTTCTTGTCAATAAAGCTAATTTTTCTTGTGTGTTCATTAAATTTCACTATACAAAAATGGTTTAATAGAATTTAAATTACTTCTTAGGGGTGGATTTTAATGATTTTTTTAACAATGGCTGTTAAAGTTTAAAAAAATCCACATGTTCTTTTTCAAGTTGAAGTTTTTTGTAGAGT
>JBAXCL010000068.1:0-6055 GCA_037141515.1 archaeon | reverse complement strand
TGTTTCGGGCAGGTATTGTAAGTACTCAAGAGAGATTGCACAAACCGAGTATTTTTGTAATGTGTGCAGGGGTAAGGGTTGTTGGTATTGCAACGAGACTGGGCATTTTTGCGAGGAGAGTGTGGAAGAGCTTCTTAGCGAAGTAATTGTCCCTCACTTTGGCGCTAAGTTACTTATTTTGCACGGCGCGGGTAGAGAAGATATGGATGTTTTAATGCTTGGGTCAGGAAGGCCATTTATTGCAGAGTTTTTAATGCCAAAGAAGAGGAGTGCAGATCTTTCGTTAATTGAAAATGAAATTAATGAAAAGTTTAAAGGAAAGATTTCTGTTAATTCGCTTAAGCTTTCTTCGCTTGATGAAGTTTCTTTGGTGAAAGATACTCATCACGAAAAGTCTTACGCTGCGTTAGTTCATGCGAATAATGAAGTTGATTTTTCAAAGATTCCAGTTAATCAGAAACTTATTGTTGCACAGAACACCCCTACTAGGGTTGCAGCGAGGAGAGCCGATCTTGAAAGAACAAAAGAAGTTACCATAATGCGCGTGGGGGAGATTAATTCGCAAGAATTTGTTTTAATTATGCGTACTTCTCACGGAACTTATGTTAAGGAGTTTATTTCAGGGGATAATAATCGCACTAATCCAAGTATTTCTTCTCTTGTTGGTACTCATTGTGAGTGTATGTTACTTGATGTGACGAATGTTTGTGAGTGAATTACTTCACTGCAATAATTTGCCAGGCGTTTTTGTAAAAGGCGTCTGTCCATGGAGTTCGTGTCCTTTGCGCAAATGATACTTCGCTCACTTGTATTTTTTCTTTGCTAAATCCAGTTTTATTAATTGCATTAATAAAATTTGGCAGTACATTTTTTGAGACCACAACAATCAATTTGCCATTTGGCCGCAATTTTTTATACACTATTTGGATGGTGTTTAAAGTGTGTGTTTTACTCAATTCAGTATGTTCAATTCCATTTGGATCATAGTGTCCAAATGAGAGCTCTGAACTCAATAAGTCCACGGAATTATCCTTAAGTTTTTTAATTCCCTCTAAAAAGTCTCCTTTTATTTGAGTCCAGTTTCTTCGTCGGAAACCATCATGTTCTATGTCAATGCCTATAAAATGGGTTTTTCTAAATCGCCTTGCGTATTTTTCGGTTTTTATTTTTGGTTTTGGTGCGCTCAATATGGGGGTTCCTTCGCCCAGGTTTCCTAAGTGAACCACCCTTCGAATTCGAGTATGTTTTGGTTTCATTTATTCGCTTCCTGTCATTAGAATACATCGCTTAGTTTCATTTGTGATTTTCCTATTCCTTTTATTTTGCTTCTTTCGCTTATTTCAAAATCGTAGCTAAAGAATTCAAGTTCGTATTGTTTTAATAGTGCGAGTGCGGTTTTTCTTATGCTTGGGGCGAGTAGTATTCCGCGGGTTTCTACTCCTCGCATTTTTTTTACTTCTTCAGCGTATCTCTTTAGTTGCGTTACTGCTGCGTAATCAGCTTGTCTTCTTTTTAGTTCAATTACTACTAGTCTTCCTTTAGCGTCTTCTGCAACAATATCACAAATTCCTTTTCTAAAATATTGTTGTTGGTTAATTGGTTTTAGTCCTGCTTCAAGGAAAGATAAATCATCCATTAAAGCGTCGTTAAGTTCTTTCTCTGAGCCGCTTAGGCGAAGGTCATTTGATTCAGGTAAATCATAACAATTAATGTCATCAATTGTTGTAAAAGTAGTGGTGATGGTTTCTTTTGGTTTTAATTTTTTTGCAGTGAGTACTAGTACCGCTTCGCCGTTATTGTCTCCAAACTCGCACGAAATGCTGGCACCCATCATGTAATTAGTTGGACGAATTAATCTATTCTCATGAATTGAAACAGATTTATCAGCTTTAATTATTACTAATCTTTTTCCTTTTGGAAGTGTAGAACTTGCTCGCCCAATGTATTTTACATCGCACTCGCCAATAATTAAGCACAAGTGATTATTTTTCATCGAATCAAGTATTTTGTGCCTTGCGTCATGAAAATGCATTATATTCATCTTCTATTTTTTTGATTTATTATCGTGAATTTCAATCAAAAACCACAATCATCCAAGTATTCTAAAACCTTTTTTTGTTATTAAGTAATCATTCTCTATTCTTATTCCAAATTTCTTAGTGTATATTGCGGGTTCTATTGCGAGTACCATTCCTTCTTTTAGTATAAATTTACTTTTTTCGCCTATTCCGCTTGGGACATCGTGTACTTCTATTCCTATTCCGTGACCTAGTGCGTGGGGTAGTTCGCCAAGCATTTTTGTTGCTTTCCAGAGTTCTTTTGCAGTGGTTCCTGGTTTTAATAGTGATTCTATTTTGGTTATGCATTCCGAAACTTTTATCTTTTCTTTTGAGAATTCAATATACTCTTTGCTTTTTTTAATTTCGTTTTTTTCTTCGCCAAAGTAAAATGTTTCGCTAATATCTGCGCAGTATCCTTTGTATTTTGCGCCCATGTCAATTAGTACTGGTCCGATTTCGAGTTTTGTGTTTGATTCTGAGTGGTGTATATGTGCGGTATTTTTGTTAAACGCCACCATTACAAATGCGCAGTCAAATCCGTCTTTGTCTAGTTGTTCGTGTATTTTTTTGTAGAGGTCTTTTTCAGTTATTCCTTTTCGCACCCATTTTTTTGTTAGTGCAATTACTTTTCTTGTTTCTTTTGCGGCGATTGAGAGGTTTTTTACTTCTTTGGAATTTTTTTGTTCGCGTAATTTCGCTAAATCTTCTTCAACATTAACAAGTGTTCTTCCTTTTAGGAATTTTTTTAAGTTTTTGAAGCTGGTTACTGTTTGGTGACGGGGATTGTATCCAACATATTTTCCAGCGTATTTGCATAGGTTTGTTTTGATGTCTTCCATTGAATTGTAAGTTACTACTTCTGCTTTTCCAAAAAAATGTTTTTTTGCCTGAACATAATTGAATGGGTGGGATATCCAAAGCGGTTTTTTGTTTTTGCGTATGAGTAATAGTCCTTCAAATTTCTTGCTTGCTTCGTCTCCAAGGAATTTATTTACTAGCGGGTCTTCCCAGTAGTCATGGAAGTTTCGTAAAACTATCGAATCTACTTTTTCCCAGAGTTTCATGAAAAATACCCGATTGCTAATCCTTAAAAAAGGAGTTAAGAGGGATTTTTCCCTCTTAAAAAAGATTTTTTTTTAGTTTACTTGTGTTCGTAGAATGCTTTGTATCCTTTGTACGCTGCGTAGATATCTATTTTGCTTGCGAGTTCAAATGGAGAGTGCATTGCTAGTACCGGCGGGCCGACATCAACTATGTCCATATTGTATTTTGCGAGTATGTATGCGATTGTTCCGCCTCCGCCTTGGTCAACTTTTCCTAGTTCTCCGTGTTGCCATGGGACTTTAGCGTCATCAAATACTATTCTTAGCCATGAAATGTATTCTGCGTTTGCGTCGCTCCCGTAGTATTTTCCTCCGCTTCCGGTGTATTTTTCCATTGCTACTCCGTAACCGATTTTGTTCATGTTCGTTGGATCAACTTTATCCATAAATTTTGGATCTGCTCCCGCTGTTACGTCTCCTGAGAGGGCTTTAGATTTTGCGAGTATTTCTCTTCCGCTTAAATTTTCTTTTCGTAGTTTTGAGAGTTTTTCAATTAAATTTTCAAGGAAGAATGAATCCATTGAAGTATTTCCAACACTCCCAATTTCTTCTTTATCCACGAGGAGTGCTAGTTTTGGATTATTTGATTTTGAATCAATTATTGCCATTACTGCGTTGTAACTGCATACTCTATCATCGTGTGCTGGTGCGCCGATTAATCCTGCGTCAATTCCAACATCTCTTGCTCGAATTGCAGGGTATAATCCAAGTTCTGCGCTTACAAAATCTTCTTCAGTAATTTTGTACTTGTCATTCATTGCTTTCAAGAATGTTGCTTTGATTTTTTCTTTTACTTTTTTATCCTCAATAGGAATTGTGGCTCCGATTGCGTCCATTTCTTCGCCTTTGATAATATCTTTTGCGAGTTTTTCGCGGCCTTCAGAGCCTTCTAAGTGTGGTAATAAATCAGATATTACAAATACTGGTTCGTCTTCTTTTTCTCCGATTTCAATTGTAATTTTTTCTCCTTTTTTATTGAATACTACTCCGTGTAGTGCTAGTGGGACGTTTAGCCAGTGGAATCTTTTTATTCCGCCGTAGTAGTGGAGGTTTATCATCAAAAATGGTTCTGATTCGTATACGGGGCTTTGTTTTAAGTCTAGTCTTAGCGAGTCGATGTGTGTTCCAATTATTCTTATTCCATCTGATAGTTTTCCGCTTCCAATATCAAGTAGTGCGATGTTTTTGCTGTGGTTTATTGCGTAAATCTTTTTTGTTCCTGCGGTTGCTTCAGCTATTGGCACAAAACCATTTTTCTTTGCCAGTCTTTCTGTCCATGAAACAATTTCGCGTTCGGTTTTGTAATTATCCAAAAATTCTTTATAATCATCCGAGAATCTAAACGCAAGTTTCTTCTCTTCGCCTAATAGTTCCCAAGCGCTTTTCTTTTCGCAAAACAATTCTTTTTCTATTTTACTTTTTTCGTCTTTCTCGCCTTTTGGACTTTCTGTTTTATAACTCATTAAACCACCACGTTATACTTGCGCAAAAAAAGGCTTAAAAAACGACCTTTTTTTGCAAGGTGACAAAAATAACTTGCTGCGGGTTCTTTGTTCAAATTTGGGTTAATTAGTTCAAAAAATAGTTAGCTTCTCTTAGGGTCCTTGTTGAAGTTTAGTATGCAGTTTACTAGTTCTTCGTCTCCGCCAATTTTTAAGTAGATTTTTTGCATTGCGTCTCCATATGCGTAGTTCCAGAACTCGCTCTTGTTTTTTTCGCCTTCGATTTTTTCCTTGTACTTGGAACTTGTTAAATCAGCATAAATTGTTGCAGCTGTCATTAAATCCATTGCCGCTAATCTTAGAGAAACCGCTTTGTCTACATGCGGCATAGTAAAATGTTTTATAATAATATCATTTGTTTCGTTTAACAAGTTTTGTTCAGGATCCGCATTTCCCTCGATAAGTTTTTCACAAATAGCATTTATTTTATTTGAGTGCCTTTTCCTTTCTTGTATTATGAAATGCGGTACTCTGAGAAAAATACGTATTTTTGAAAGAGTCGATAGCACATTTTTTCCAAGGTCTGGGTTGCGTTTTAGAAAAGTTTTCATGAACCCTTGGTAGAATCCTTCCCATAGCTTTGATTCAATTTCGCTTTGGGATTTAGTTCCTGCTAGTTTTGCTGTTCTTTGGTCGGAATTAACCGCATTTTCTCTGCGTGAAGATTCTAGCGCGTGATCAGCAAAGTGTGATGCAAGGGAATCAAGTTCAAGTGATTGCCAAAGTAATACATCCTTTGGAGGGTAGTGTCTATGCCTGAAATAATTTCCTGTTCTTTCAATTTTGTTTTTTGCAGTCTTTAAAAGGGCAATATTAATTCCTCTTTTCGTATCCTGTGTATTTGAAATTACTTTCCCGCGCGGCATTTTAGCTAATGTGCGCGGGGCGCGTGAATTAGGCAGTATTGTAGATGGGTCGAATAACGCAGCTCTTCTTTTGTGAATGATGCTTGTTGGTCCGCTAGCCATCGTAATCAATTAATTCCCGCGATACTAAATTTTTTATTCTTTTTTTATCATTGGTAAGCCAGTTGTCTGATTTTCAACAACTTTGTACCCTGCTGGCAGTTCTATTCCGTCTTCTGGAAGTTTTGAGAAAAAGAATAATCTTCCTCTTGAGTGTAAATAGTACTTCTTTCCTTTTGAATTTGTGTGCTCATACCCCATTTTTAAATCACCTAATACTTCTACTTTTGCACTCTTTAAATTCCTTTCCTTTGTGGTATAGTTAATAAACAAGGTTTGGAATAATTGGTGTGGGTTGTAATGGTGTCTAAAAAATCAACTAAATCTAAATTAAAGAAAAGAGTTCCTAAAAAGAGTTCCCCCGCGAATCAATTGCTTCAAAACTCGACTAATAAAATTTTACGGTTTTTAGAGCTTGAACAAGA
>JBAXCL010000067.1:0-6122 GCA_037141515.1 archaeon | reverse complement strand
AGATTTGAGTTAAATTCACTAAAATTATTACTCAATTACAAACTAGGTTGCCCTGTGAATTGAGCTTGATTTTGTGAAATAGGCGCTGTTTTTAATTTTTTAAGATTATTATAAAAATCTTGTAATGCGGGGGATTGTTGATAAGTTAATTTAAACCATTCAAGATCCACAATGCTTTGAGCATCTTTAATCAATAATGCGCGGTAATTACCATCAACTCCTTTTTCAGCTGCTCGTTGAAGTTCAGTTGAAAGTTTTGTTGGCATCACATTATTTGCTATAAATTTTCTTGAAAGCAAATTTTCCAATGCTAAAATTATGTCCTTCTCCAAAACATCCTTTTCATTAAGAAAATAAGTACACTTCCAATCACCCTTGGTTTCCCAATTATGCGTAGGATTATGCCCTGTTTTGAAAAATTCTTGTAAAGATTGAAATGCCGCAGGGGGAATAATCACACAATTCTTTCCTGGCCGCAAATATGGATAATTTGACAAAATCCCAGATCTGTGATAATGATAATTCTTTCCTGAAGCTTTGTAAACCGCTTGAGTATAACCATAAATACCCCTAAAAAGCTTCTGATAAGTGTAAGATGAATGTTTTACGGTGTCTGGAATCATGAACCTATATTGAACAAAATATCCTCTTACTGGCACCAAGACACCCCCCACACTTCCGCTATTATACCTTATAATACAATAAAAAAATCCTTTTATGTATATATGTATAGTTTGTATGCATATTAATTTTTAAAGCTGATTTTGAGATTGGTTAAAAATGAGAGTGTTCATAAATCTTTTTTGGACGCATTTTAGCGTATTAATCACAACCCCTCTTCTTTTGGTTTGCTTTACTTAATCTACTTTGAATTGAGTAATTCACAAAAATGTTTTTGAAATTATTTTTAGTAAAAAGTTTAAAAATAATGAAAGTGAGGGGTTGAACATGAGCCAATTCCACTACTTTTAACTAAATTTAACCCAATTTCATTGTTAATTCAAACAAACAAAACAATTATCAGGCACTTTTGTTAAAAATTTTCTTTTTAAAAAGTTGAGGTCGCAGAATGTCCAAGAAAAGGAGTGTTTGTGTGTCTAAAATAATGAATTTTGAATAACTTATTCCTAATGCGCGCAGGCGAACACAGGTGAGTTTTTCCCAGTGCTGATTGTACTGAAATTATATTAAACATTTTCAAACATTAACAAACCGACAGAATAAATAATTTGAAAAACGAAAAAGATACAAACAAAAGAAGAAAACAATATTTGTGTAGCATAGCAATTCTTGATTTAGACACAAAAAAACATATTGGATACACTGCAGGGTTTAAATCAGAAAAACAATTATTTATTGAAGCACTGGAAATGGTAAAAAAGCAAGGATTTGCCCTCAAACAAATTTGTTTAGACAAATATTATTCTTATCAAAGCATTTTTTCTTGCGTTGGAAAAGAAACCAAAGTAATTCCAATCCCAAAATGCAACGCAACCCTTCACGGACCCAAAGAATGGAAAAAAATGATACGCGAACTAATTATTGACCTATTAAAATATTTGGCAATATACTATCAAAGAGTAAAATCAAAATCAAACTTCTCCAGAGACAAACGTAGACACGGGTAAATCCGACAACACATACCTGAACGGCAAGTGATTGCCGCGCTCACGCGCGCAACCTTACACAATTTCTTCGCACAACACCAATAAATAAAATATTTATTGCTATTTGCCCCAGAGTCTTTTTAAAATCGTTTTAAAAGGCGGGGTTGGTTTAAGCGCGGCGCGTATTCTAGCAAATTTATCTCTATGTGCTTGCTTTAGGGCTTCTCCTTTAAGTAATTTTTGTCCAGGATCAAAATAAAAAGGATCTCTCGCATAACCCTTTCCATCAATCAGTTTTTCATGATAGAATCTTCGCATATCTTTTAATGCTAGCATTTCATCCTGATACTTTTTTGCATCAGGGCCTCTTAAAGGGGGTTTAGTTCTCATCCCCCTTCTCGCATTTGCAATGCGTTTTTCAGCGAACTTAACATCCTTAACAAGTGTTTGCATTTCGGCTGAATTTGGTCCATTAAATTCTTTCCAACCTACCGGGTCAAGTCTACTCCTTGCTGCTGGTGAAAGATTAGTTGGTATTTTTCTTGCCATGACAAATCGAATACTTTTGAAGTAAATAAATGTATCTTCCTGAAAAAATTCTTTAAAATAGCCAAATATGTCAAGTAAAAAAATAAAAAAAAGAAAGTAAGGAGGACCTTACCTTCGAGAATATTTATATCTTAAACTTGAAGCAGCGCTTTGTTGCTGAGGTTCTTCTTCCTTAGGTTGATCCTGGAATGGAACATCTCTACTTGAAACAATTATGATGTCCTTAACCGATTTAACATTCCTATATGGGATGCTTTTTTCGCTTAAGATTTTTTTTGCATCAGACTTAGTCTTTACTTTTAAAGGCTCAGTTGTTATAGTTTCAAGCTTACCTTTCTCAAGGTTAATGATTATATCATAGACCTTGCCTTTGTAGCCTGCTTCGAAGTCGTAAACATCCATGCCGAAAAGCTTTGATAATCTTACGCTCATACGAAGTCCTCCATTTTATTATACACCAAACAACACGGAAGTATTTAAACCTATTGCGAAAATGCGAATTTTGGTAAAAAGTTTGGAAAACAAACAACGTACATTAAACGCAATACACTATACATAAGCACTAAAACAATTCTTTTGAATTCATTAAAGAAAGTGATAAACCCCTGCGCGTGAAAAAATCTCTAAAAAAAGATTAGTGTGGTGCGCGGGCAATGTCCAAGAAAAAATACATTCTACATAAATTGGGGTGCTACCATAACTTGCTTTTCCAGAGATTCAATAGAACTTATTAGTGGAAGTGTGGGGTGCGAGTGGAATGTATGTGCCTAATCTGCCTAAACATCGACTAACCCACACTTAATTATTCCTTTACTATCAAAGCCAAAGACAATTAAATTTTTGAAGTTAAATCTCCACAAATCCGAAAATTCAGTGCCCAAATCAACAATTTCTGTAATACCTGTTTTTTGAACAAGTTCAATTTTTGCTAAGCGTACTTTTTCAAACCAATCATTCAGAGAAATATTTGGAAATTTTCTTATTAATGCATTGCAGTAATTTACATCTGTTGGTGTAACAAATTCAGCGAGTCTTAATTTATAGTTAAGTTTAAACTTAACAAACTCTTCAAGTGAAGCAAGTGAAGGCCTATGAAAATACTTTTGAACACGCGTAGCCGAATCTAACTTTACAGGAACAATCCTCACATAATCAAATTTAAATTGGCGCATTTTTTTATAAAATGCATTTGCAGCATCTACGTGGAGTTGACTTTTTTTTAAAGTTACTGATAATTTTGGTCCACCAACCCTAATCTTAATCCCGTCCCGAACAACTTCTTTTCCTATTAATTTAGGTGTTTTTGCGAATTGCTTCGCAAGTCGATTAAAATATTTTGTTGACTTAAGTCTTCCAGGCATTTAATTCACCAGTATTTGATTCTCAAAGTTTATCAAGCGGGCTAACAACTTTTTTTAGTTGTTCATTAGCAACATTAGTGTAAACCTGAGTTGTATTTAATGAAGAGTGCCCAAGCAAAGATTGAATATAACGAATATTTGTTCCCGCTTCAAGCAAATGGGTGGCGTAAGAATTGTGCACAACAAATCCGTCCGCTATGAAGTTCTCCGTGCCAGCGACAGTAAAATCATAGACTTTGTGCATTCCCTCAATTGGAGTTATTTTTGTTACCTTCATCCATTTGAAGTTCTCCCCCATTAGTGACCTAAGCGCGAAAGTTTCTTCATTCAAATCATCAAATTTTTCAGTTTCCAAAAGTATCTTTTCAAGAGTTTCCCTTACCGGAACAATAGTTTTGCAATATCTTTTTAGATATTTGATATTGTGTTTTGTTTGTATTCTGCAGATTAATCCTTTTTTTGAAAGAAGTTTTGGATAGAGCTTTGTGAGAATTTTGCCAGCAGGAATTCTTTCCCCGCGCGAAGGATTCTCCAGTCGAAGTTTTTTTCTTGTCGGAATAAGATTTTGGAAAAGCAATTGATCAGGCAGTCGCAAAACGAAAAGCGCAAATATTTTGTGCCAAATCCATTTGCCTTGCGGTAACTTAACTCTTCGATTTCTTTCATGCAAATAAGTATTAATTCCAAGTCGCAAGCAAAGTACTTGAACATCCTTTAACAGCTCCTTACTCGCCGAAAAAAACCTTGGAACTCCCGCATTACCATCAGCGTCATAATATCCCGCTAAAAAATGGCAAATTTCTTCGTTTGTTGCGGAAAATAATTCGCTTGGGGCACGTTTTTGCGGCGCATGAACCATGAGTCCCATTGCACCGAGACGCCCAACAAGCGCTTGTGAGTAGTGCGTAAGAACATAAGAATTTCCCCCGTTTAACGCAGTTATAAACTGCTTTTTGCCAAGCTCCACTTCAGCAATATTCTGATAAAATTCCATGTTAGAAAGATTTTTGTCATTGATTAATACTCCACACCTGCTTTTACTTACCGTTCCGTCCCCAGTAACATATCCAATAAGTCGCCACCAATTATTGCTGGCAACTTTTGCACCCTCAATCTGGATTTTTTTTGCACCCAAAACAAAATCTTTTTCGGTTAAATCTTTAGCTTGTGCCTCCGCCAAACCGTTTTCACATGCCACGAAAAACCTATGCTCTGGAGTACACTTTATCCAATATCCCCCTGCCTGAATTTCAAGAAGCCCATTTTGTTCCTGTTCTTCTCTACCAATTAACGGGGACGTTATAGTCTCATCTTTAGCCCAATCAAAACTTTGGACAGAATTAGCACCCGCTGTACCAAATAATTCTTGTGCAGAACGAATTCCATTATTTGTAAAAACGCGCGAAGAAGCTTCTATGCAATGCCTCAAACAATGCGGGGTTACATGCTTGTTAATTCCAGCTTTTGCAGCACTCTTTCTAACAATCCTTTGCACCGTATCAGTAGTCAAATTCTTTCCATTAGTCTTTTTTGAAAACACAAACTCGCTTTTTACTTTCTTTCTGTCAAGGTACTTCTTTACTCCATGCACCCATTCCTTTGAGAGAATAATAAATCTGTCTTTGTTTCCTTTTCCGCCCCTAATAGTTGCAGTTTTTTCTTTCATATTCAAATCTTCGACTTTTAAACTCACAACTTCCGAAACACGACAACCCGAACCATACATGAATTGAAGCATTAACCTGTTCCTGCCAAATTTTGTGTTCTCAAAGAGTGAACGAATTTCATCCTTAGTCAAAACCTTTGGCAAAGTTTTTGCCTTTTTCGCAATCTTAATATCTTCAAGCACATTCATTTTCAAGTGACGCTTAAACAAATACTCCATTGATGCATGAACTAGCGAAAGTGTTGCATTAGAGCAACCAAGTTCTTTTTTGTGTGCTAAATAACTAACAATATCTTTCTTCTCAAGAGTTGCAACAGGTTTACTTATGTGGTAAAGCATTTCTGTGCAATAAAGTACATACATTTTTACAGTTTTTGAAGAATAACCCTCAACAATTAACTCTTGTTTTAGCTCTTTTATAAGTGCCTCAAAAACAGGGTTTTCTTTACGTGCTTGGGTTGGAGAAGAACTTTTGAAAGGCGGGTTAGAAATATTTGCTGAGGGGGTGGTATTAGTGGAATCTTTGGGGGATGTGTCAATTTGGGGCGTAATAATATTAAGGGCTAAGTTTTTTGGGGTTTCTAAGTTCATATATTACCTTGAATTTTGCAATATAAATAATTTCGTATCCAAAAAAGCAAGGTTTAAAAGCAAGTTAGGGAGAATATTTTATTATGATGCGCAAACCAGTAAAGCCTCCCGAAGGCGCTAAGATGAAAGAAACCGCCGACATGGTTGCTTGGAAAAAAGAATTTGCAAAAATGAAGACTGAAGACCACAAAAGCAAACTAAAAGAACTTGGGCTTGATGACGAAGACTTAGAAGAATTTGAAGCGCTTGAAAAAGGCGAAAAAACGCTTGAGGATGAATTTAATCCAAGTGAGCCAGTTGCTGAAGAGTCAACACCAAAAAAGAAAAAGAAATAATTTTGTGTTAAAC
>JBAXCL010000066.1:0-6148 GCA_037141515.1 archaeon | reverse complement strand
AGAGCCTACATCGTCATCCTAAAACGCTAAATTACCATAATTTTGTCCCAAAGTCTCTTTAAGAGTAAGTTTATTAATCTCCAAAGTTCTATTTCTGTCTGGTTCTATGGATCGAATTAAGACTGGCATTAAAGGTTTTGATGAGTTAATTGAGGGCGGGTTTCCTGCGGGGCGAAGCTTTCTCATTTCAGGTGGTACAGGCACTGGTAAAACAATTTTTGCTGTTCAGTACCTAATTTCAGGGGCTGCTGCTGGGGAGCCTGGAGTATATTTAACTCTTGATGAGAGGCCTGATTTGATTCGTGAGGATATGTTGCGTTTCGGGTGGAATCTTCGCCAGTTTGAGGATGAGGGTACTTTAAAAATTGTTGATGGGACTATGGCAAAGCTTGGTATTCCTAGTGATGAAGAATTTTCTCTTCCAGCAACTGGTTTTGATTTGGATAAGTTGTTGTTAGAATTAATGAGGGCTATTAAAAAAGTCAAGGCTAAGCGTGTTGTTATTGATTCAATTCCTGCGCTTGGGTTAAATTTTGAGAGTGAGCTTGAAGTTAGAAAGGCTGTGTTGAAAATTGTTTATCTTCTTTCGCGTGCTG
This sequence comes from archaeon, assembly GCA_037141515.1. Taxonomy (GTDB): domain Archaea; phylum Iainarchaeota; class Iainarchaeia; order Iainarchaeales; family JAAZKV01; genus JAAZKV01. The sequence continues at coordinate 5,552 of JBAXCL010000066.1, read as the reverse complement.
GTGTGACTACGGTATTTACAACTGAAATTAATGAGGATTCAAAGCAACTTGGCAAGTATGGTGTTGAAGAGTATGTTGCTGATGGAGTAATTGTTCTTCATTACATGGGTGTTGGTACTCAAAGTAACCGAACGTTGCATATTAGAAAAATGCGTGCTACAAAGCACAGCGAGGATTTGCATCCTTTGCAGATAACAGATTCTGGAATTAACATTCGCAAAGTTGAAGAAGATTATAATCTTTAGTTTGATTTTCTTCTGTTTGTGCTCCATTTTTGTTCTTCAAGCATTTTTTTCGCGGTGTTAAGTCTTCGTTCTTCCCTGATTTTTTGCGTTGTTGCCCTTCTTAGTGCGATAACAACGGCTTTTGTTTTTTCCGAACCATATCTTCTTGGTTCCCTTAGTAATCTGGCGGTTTGGTTGATGATTTTTCTTCTTTTTCCCGCAGTTGCGCCCTCCAAGTGGAAGTTTTCAAGCTCTTCGCCTGCGCGGTGCCATTTGTTAAACCTTATATTTTCCTGCTTACTTCTTGAATTTATTGTATAACCGCTTACGTCGGCGCTCCAAACAGCAGAACTCCTATCCAATGCTTTTTTTCTAGGTGGCGCCCAAGGACTCTTTTTTCGCATTTTTATAGTATCATTTCCTCTTTTACTTCGTTTCATAAAAACAAATAAATTCACTTTTTCTTCTTTCCTCTAAATCCAAAGTTCCAAACAAGTGCAACAATTACAACTATTGCAATTATCCAAATTATTGGGCTTATTCCTTGATCCGTAGCCCCTTGGGATTTTATTGGAATGCTTATTGTTGTTGTTTTCATTGTAGAGTCAGAATCTTTGTATTGTACTTTGACATCAACTATTTGGTCGCCAATTTTATCAAACACTATTGTTGTTTCTAAAGTGTCAACGTCGTTTGGCCCTAGCGTTCCAATGAATTGTCTTGGTTTGCTTATTACTCCGCTAGCTGTGCTTATCTCAGCTAGTGTGAAATCTGCTTTTCCAAGGCCTTTATTGAATATTTCGATAGTAATAGTCGCTTTTTGTCCAGGCGTAGTTGTGCCGACCATAGTTTTTAATTCAGCATCAATTTGCGCGTTTCCAAATACGCTTATGCCTGCGTATGATGTTGAAGTAGTTCTAATTCCTGTAGAGTCTCTGTATGAAACTTGCACAGGGAGTGTGTAATTATTTATTGTTGCAGTAGTGCTAACACTCAATTTTAGTGTAGTTGTTTTTTGTTCTCCAGGGTTAATGCTTGATAAATATGCCGTTGCTGCTCCGATTGGAGTAATATCTCTTACAATAACATTTCCTGTTGCAGTTATTGTTCTATCTTCTTGCATTTCAACAATTACATCATATGCTGGGCTCGTTCCAACATTTTGTATAGTAAAAGTTATTTCTTTCTCTTCTCCAGGAAGTAGTTTTACATCGCTCACATTTACAACTTTTAGTAATGGTTCTTTTCCGCTTATTATTATTGGGAAGTTGCTTTTCTTTCCAGTAGTATCGTTTGCAGTGCTAACTACTATTGGTAATTCGTATGTTTGGTTTTGTGCTGTTGGGTCAACGTACACTATGAATGTTGCTTGTGCGTTTCCAAATGGGCTTATGTCGCCTATATTATTTGGATTAGGGTTTTTATCAGCTATTTTTACCGTGAATGGGTATGAGTCTTCAAGTCTTAAAGTAACATTTTTTTGTGATGATGAGTCTTTGTTTTCGAGTTGTATTATTACAGTCATCGTGCTTCCAGGTATTGCGGGGCTAGGGTTATACGACACTTGTGTAATTTCTGGGAATGCTGCGTATGCACTTGTTACAAATGCTGCAATAAGCATTATCATTAGTATTTTCATTATTTTATTCATAAACATCACGTATTGAGTTCTCAAAGGAATGATTTAAATAAATACGTTTTAGCTTCTATTTTGTTATCTAAATTCGTTCTACATTCTGTACGCCTGGTATTTTTTCGATTTCGTTAATTATTTTTTCAAGTTTTGTCAAATTCCCCACTTCTAACCCAAATATCGCTTCGCCAAAACCACTTTTTTTGATTTTGAAGTTTGTAGTAACTAGTGTTGCGCCTGATGTTCTCACAGGAAATAACATTTCGCCCATTATTCCCGGCCTATCAATAACAGTTATTCTGATTTGTGTTTTTCCTCGGGCTTTATCAAATCCTATTTCAAAAAGTTTCTCTTTACTCATTTTTGATAGATTTGGGCAGTTTTTTTTGTGAATAATGATTCTTCTTTTTGTGGTTTTCACTCCTATTACATCTTCTCCGGGAAGCGGGTTGCAGCATTCTGCAATTTTAATTTTTTTGTAGTTTGTGCTTGATTTTATTGTGCTCTTTTTCACAGAGTACATGCCAAAAGCAGCTTTTATTTTTGCTTTTGCTTTGTCGGTTAGGACAAAGTTGAACCAGGGTTTTTTCATTTGTTCTTTTTCTGCAGTTATTATTTCGACTTTATCAAGATTATTTAGTTTTGTTTCGATTGGAACAATTTGGCCGTTTACTTTTGCTTTTTGCATTCTTTTTCCAATATCGGTGTGTACTGCAAAAGCAAAATCTATTGTGGTTGCGCCTTGTGGGAGCATTATTACTTCATTTTTTGGCGTGAATGCAAATATTTTGTTTCCGCTTAATTTTTTTCCTAATCCAACTTCTTTTCCGCCGGATTTTCGCCATTCAATTAATTGGCTTTCCCAGCTGAGTTCTTTTTCAAATTCCTTATCTTTTGAGAGTTTTTTATATTGCCAGTATGGTTCTGCCATTGTTCGCATGTGGTGTTCCCAAGTCCTTATTTGGAATTCGGCAATTTCTTTTCCTCTTTTTACTGCGGTGTGTATGCTTTTGTATCCGTCTGGTTTTGGTTTTGAAATATAATCATCAAATGCTTCGGGTATTATATTATATTTTGAGTGTATGTATCCTAGGGCTTCGTAGCATTCTTTTTCTTTGTCACAAATTATTCTTATTCCGTAAATATCATACATTTGCTTTATTGGAACTTTTTTTATTTTGTCGTGAATTGATTTGAAGCTTTTTGGCCGTCCTCCCACTTGTGAGTTTATTTTTCCTTTTAATATTTCTTTTGTTTCTTCAACCATTTCGTTGACTATTTTTTCTCTCTCTTCCCTAGTTTTATTAATTATTTTTTTTATTTTTGTAAAAGCTGCGGGGTTTGTTACTCGAAATCCAAAGTCTTGTATTTTCCAAGCGTAGTCAGTTAATCCAAGTTTTGTTGCGAGGGGATACCATATTTCTTCTGCTTTTTGAGCGTATTTTCCTTCGTAAATTATTTTTTCGTTGTAGTAAAGCGCGTTTGATATTTCTACAATTTTTACTATTATTGGCGCAAAATCTTTGGCGAGTGATAATATTATTGAGCTTAATGTTTCTGCGGGGATTTTTTGGTAGTTTTTGTCAAGTATTCCGTCTATTTGTTTTATTGTTTTTATCATTTCGAGTGTTTCTTTTCCAAATGTTTCTTCAATTTCTTTTTCATTAATTTGTTCTTGTGGAATTTCTTTTAGCATTATTCCAAGAATTGCTTCTTTTGGCAATTTTTTGCCAAGTAGGTCTTTTACAATATTTTTTGTCAGCTCAACACTGCTTTGTTTTGCGCCCCTTTCCTTTGCATAGTTTAATCCTTGTGTGATTTCTTTTGTAGTTATTTCTTCAACCATATTAGTTTTCGCTTAAATTGTAGCTAAATATCTTTCGGATTCGATATTTTTGGAGTTTATGGGGGTTTTTTTGCAATCTTTTTTTAAGGTGGTTGTTTATATTTGTTTAAGTTATCAGTTTTTTGGAGTGTGTTTTTATGGTTGTCCCAGTGAATGTAAAATTAGTTAAGTTTGTAAAATTAGATGAGGTTGATAAGGGGCTTTTTGAGGGCGCTCTTGAGCGTTTTTTCAAAAAGATTGGGTCTGGTTCAAATCTTGTACTTTCTCTTAAAGAGTATAAAAAAGGCGGTCTTCGCTCGCAGCACGAGGTTCACGCAAAGCTTATTCTTAATGGGCATGAATTTTTTACTGAGCGAAAAGGATGGCTTTTGCTTGAAGTAGTTCAAGACACGCTTAAGGTTCTCGAACGCGAGGTTAAGAAAAAGGATTCTTTCTCTAAATAGTTATTTCCTTTTGCTTTTCTTTGGTTTTGCCTTGCTTTTGGGTTTGTGGCTTGCTTTTTTTGGCTTTTCTTTGCCACTAGCTTTTTTTGCAGGGCTTTTAACAACTTCTACCTCTTCTTGTTCTTTTTTGAGTTCTTCGCGCATTTGCTCTATGAGGTCTTTTACCGACATCTTTTTCTCGAAAACCATTTTGTTCCCTCAATTTATGCCTAATCAACGCTTTTTTAGTATTTAAACATTCCCTATGCCACCTAATTAATTCATAATTATTCTTGTTTTGGCAATAACCTTGCTTAATTTTGCCCTATTTCGAATATTATGTATCATGGACGCGCTGGAAAATGGATTTTTCAGGCAGTGCAACCATATCATTTTGCTAACTCCACTCCGTTTCCCTTCAGCGTCTTTTTCTAAAACTACCGTTGCTGCATTCCTGCCCTGGCGGGGTTCATCCTAAAAAAACACCTGTAAGGACAGAGCTTCGACGCTAGCAAAACGGTGTTTGCGAGAGCTTACGAACCTCTTTCCCAGCTTCGGCCCCATCGTAAAGCGGATTTATGGTAACAAGCCACCGCTGGCGGCCCGGCCTAGTCCGAAGTAATTGCGCCCCGAAAAGCATAAAACGCTTCCTTCGCCTTGGGGATTTCTTGTAGAATGTGGGGAATTTGGCATTGAATTTGAAATGTTTTCCAAAAAATAGTTCCTCTTTTCATCGCCGTCTTGCTTCTTCTATTAAAATCAATTTCCACTCGCGCAGTTTTTTTTCCCTTTCTTCCAGTTTAATTCTTTGAAGGGCCGTTTGGAACTTTAGTTTTGCCAGTTCTTGTTTAATTAGTTTTGCCCTTTCTTTTGCGCTTCTTCCCCCTTTTTTTGGATTGCCCAGTTCAACTTTCGCCCTGCGTTTTAGGTTGCTTCTGACAATTTCCAGTTTTTGGTTTATTTCTTGCATTTGTGCTTCATGCGCTTGTGCCCGAAGTAAAAAAGGTTCGGCATTATCTCGTTCAGTTTTAGCTTTTTTTCTTAGTTCTTCATATCTCTGGTGTGCTTTTCTGCTAAGGTCAATATATCGGGCCATGATTAATAATGCAAGTGGGGTAATTAATTCTTTTGCTTGACTATTGTTTTATGTCTTGCTTCGAAATAACAAATAAATCTTCTTCATCAAATGCCCGCACGGGTGTTCTTCACACCGCGCATGGTAAAGTCCTGACTCCTTTTTTCATGCCCGTTGCCACTAAAGGTGCGGTGAAGTTTGTGTCTCATTCCCAATTACAAAATGATATGGGCATTGAGTGCATTATTTCTAACGCATTTATTAATTATCTCAAACCTGGACTTTCGTTGATAGAAAAGGCTGGCGGGGTTCACAAATTTTTTGGTTGGGATCGTTCTCTTTTCACTGACTC
>JBAXCL010000065.1:0-6247 GCA_037141515.1 archaeon | reverse complement strand
ATTCCAAGGCGTGCTGCATTATTCTAGCAGGCAGCAGTATGCCCTGAAGGGGAGAGAATACTGGCTTTTTTTTAGATTAACCATTTTTTAGTTTTAGTTCATACACAAATATTTCGCCTTGTTGAATGCTTGTGTTGTTTTTTAGGTGAAATGCGCAAGTCACATCATAACCATTTTTTTTTCCTTGTATTAGCGGATCATTTGTTGACCCTGCTTTGCTATAGTAAGGCAACATTATTAGGCCATTTTCTTTTAGGTGCTTTTTCGCTTCTATTAAAAACTTTGTTAACACTGCGCCACTTGCGAGCATACTTGCTGAAATCGGGTCTTCTTTTGGCGGGTTTGTTCCAAAATATGGGTGGCCAAATGCAATGAAGTCAAATTTTTCATTAATGTTTTCAAACAAATCTCCTTTCACTGGAAAAACACTATTTTCTACTCCAAATTTTTTAGCGTTGCTTTTTGTGTTTTTTATAGCGGGTTCTGAAATATCTGAAGCAACAACTCTTTTTGCTCCAAAAAGCGCCATTACTATCGCCATTATTCCGCTTCCGCACCCCATGTCAAGAACTATTTTTTCCTTAAACAGCCTTGCGTTGTTAAAGAAAAGATAATTTGTATAATATTTGCCAGAAACTATTTCAGGGTTCCAAACTTTTTCATGCACTTCAAATCTTTTCAGCTCTTCTCCAAAAGGTGTTAATTTGAAGTCAATTTCATGATTTTTATGCTGGTTTTTGTGCCACTGCATTATTACCTGCGCCCTTTGTTCGGGATTTAGTTCTAAAACATCGTCTTCTTTAAGCATCATCCAACCCTAAAGAACTTCTGTGCCACAGATATATAACTTTAAACCACCCCGAAGGGGGTGGTAATAAATAAGGCTATATACTTTTCTTGCAAGAGTAATAATTATGGAAGACCACACCCTTGAACAACTTGGCTTAAATTTTACAGAATCCCGAGTTTACTTTGCGTTGCTCACTCTTGGAAAAAGTACTGTTGGCCCAATTATAAAGGAAGCAAAAATTCCTGCTTCAAAGATTTATTTTACTTTGGACAAATTAAAAGAAAAGGGCCTTGTTGCATCAGTAATCCAAAATAATGTTAACTGGTTTATTGCTTCTGACCCAAAACAGCTTTTGGGAATACTTGCAAAAAAGCGTTCCCAACTATCAGAGTTAGAAAGTGATCTTAAAGAAAGAATAATTCCTATGATGGAAGCTAAGGCAAAAGATGCGGGCGAAAAACAAGAAGCAATAGTGTATGAGTCAATCAAAGGAATGGCTGCTGCACTAGATTATATGCTAAGCACAATGAACAAGGGAGAAACATATTACGTGCTAAGCCCCGGAAAAGAACTTAATGATAAACAAATCGCACATTTTTATAAACAATATCACTCAAGAAGAGTAAAGAAAGGAATTCATGTCAAAATATTATTACCCATTGAAACAAAAGGCATAATAGAAAAGTACTATGCAAAAAATTTCATTAAATATATGAAATACAAGTACACTTCTCAAAAAATTCCCCAAGGCGCATATATTTTCCCGAGACACATCATATTGACTTATTGGTCAAAAGCACCAACGGCGTTTGTAATAAAATCGAAGAATGCGTATTTAACTTACAAAGAGTTTTTTGAAGAAATTTGGGAAAATACTGGCAATAAAATAAAATAAACAAGTTAAGTTAATTATGGTTGATTTAAATGGAAAGTGAAATAATTAAGGCAAAACTGGTTCGAATACGCACTTGCGAATACAATATGGCATAGTACTGTCTGACGCTGGAGAAATTCCAATACGTGCTGCATTGAGTATTTACCAAACAAAGCAAATCTATTGATTTGCTTGCCTCACAAAACAAGAGTTTTGTTTGAACTTGCGAAACGTGCATTCGACAGATGGCAAGGGAATGCCTAGAACGGGAGCGAATACTAAGTAGCGTAATTTTTATACTACTTCGAACTTTTATGTACTTAGACAAGTTGGCGGATTAAAATGAAAAAAATTATTGTTGTTTTAAGTTTATTGTTTGTTTTAACAATTCTTTTTGGGTGCACTGATTCACCCACAGCTTGCACACAAGAAGCAAAACTTTGTCCTGATGGCACTGTAGTGGGAAGAACTCTCCCTAATTGTGAATTTGCAAAATGCCCAAGGATTGATTCAAATAGCAATATTTTAGTTGATAAAAATCAAGCTTCATTTATTGAAAAGCGGTTTTTTGTAGATGTTTTTGCCAACTATAATGTCACATTAAACGTATTTTGGGAAAAAGGTTCTGCCAAGTTTATTGTTACTGATCCAGATGGATTAGAAATAAGCAAAGATAATTTTGATAAACTCGAAAAATACAAAAATGGTGAATGGATTGATGATGCTGAAGACTCATTAATGGCAAGAGTATACAATCCAGTTTCTGGTTATTGGAAAATTCGCGCTACCGAACTAAAAAGTGATTTTAATGACTTTTTAATTCAACAATCAGGCACTGGTGAAAGTAATATGTTTTTTAATTTAACATCAGACAAAGGAATAATTTATGACTTGTCAGAAAACCCACTTATTTTAGGTTACTTGCACGGCCCGGTTTCAGGAGTCAAAGGAATAGACATCAATGGAACCGTATTACATCAAGACAGTGGCGAGATGCAAGAGTTTAAATTATTTGATGATGGTTTAGCACAGCACGGGGACGAGTATCCAAATGACGGAAGATATTCTAATTATCTTGATTGGTTTGGTGGAGAAGGCAATTATAGAATAACTATGGTTGCAAATAATAGGGATGGCAACGGAATGAGTGTTGTGGATTTCATGACAACCCAATGCCCGCCAGACTACAACTGCAATTATCCTCACTCAGAAAAAGTTGCTCCTTTCACTAGAAAACAAACAATTACAATATATGCTTCTGATCAGAATCAAACTAAATGCAATGTTGATGCGAATTGTGCTTTTTTTGACACAAAGTTTTCAAAAGATAATCCCTGCTCCGGCTGGAATGGAGGAGAATACGAAAATTATAAGTGCATAAACAAAGACATTGCAACAATCAAGACAAAGATTATTAGCGATCAAATTATGGTTGCAGGTGGTTTTCCAATGTGCGGAAGAGCCGAGTACCCACAACCTCCTGTTGACAAAGTTTACGAATGTAAGTGTATTAGCAAGGTTTGCACAAAAATTTCTAAAACTGGATAAGTAAACCATTTTTGAAGATTGTTAAATGAATGAAAAAATAAAGGCAAAACAGGTTCGAATACGCACTTGCGAGCCCGACAAAGCAGGAATAGCGTTAAACACCGGAGAAATTCCCGAGCAAGCTGTATATTAATATTAATTGCATTTTAAGCAGCCCAAGTTAAGCGCAGTGCATTTAACGGAACCGCAAATCTATACTTTGCTTAGTCACGCAGGCGAGAGCCTTGTGGCGAGCTTCACATGAATTAAAAAGCCAAAGTATCTAATATCATTAAATGAATAAACTTGTTTTGTTTGACATAGATGGAATATTGCTCAAAAATACTCACCCCAAAAATGTGCCTTCAGTAACTAAATTATTAATAAAAAAGCATTATGGAATTGAAATCGATCCAAACAAAGTTTATGTTAGTGGAATGACTGATAAAGGTGCTTTGATTGAGCGACTTAAAGGAGCAGGAATAACCAATCCAGAAAATGACCCTCGTCTTGAAACTGCCCTTGACGATTTTGTAAATGTCACAAAAGAATTAATTGACAAGCACGGGGTTGAAAAGGTCCAAGGCGTAGAAGACTTTGTAAAAAAGCTTTTTGACAAAAAAATAATCCTTGGCGTTTTGACAGGGAATACTCCAGAAAGAGCAAAACTAAAACTTGAAAAAGTAAACTTTTGGCATTATTTCAAAGTTGGTGCATTTGGACGCAACACAGTAATCAGAAGCGAACTTGTTGCAATCGCAATAAAGGATGCTAAAGAAAAAACAGGAATTTCATTCAAAAAGAAAGATGTTTTCATAATCGGCGACACTATAAGAGACATTCAATGCGCCAAGGAAGGCGGAGTTAAAATCATTGCAATTGCTACAGGAAAAGAAAATTTAGAAACACTTCAAAAAGAGAAACCTGATTTTGCATTTAAAGATTTCAGCGATGTTAACACCTTGGTGGATTTGATTGTCAATGGATAACCAGTTTCGAATGAGCTCTTGTGAAAACGATTATGCGGCCAACCTAATGGGTGCGAGAGAAATTCAATGCATGCTGCACAACAATAAAGACGACGGAAAGAATGGTGATTAAATAAATGAAACAATGATAACAGTACTTCCGCAGGTTGGTTATTGGGGGTCAATTTGACGTGTAGGGGCTTTTTATAAGCCCCAATAGCGTTGAGCTATTGGGGTTGGGAGAACCATGTGAGGTGGTTTCCCGTATGACGATTAGTTCTAGCACGAATAATAAACTTGCTTTGCCTGGCAAGTTTGTTCGAATTGTGAAAAAGCATTTTTTCTTGGGGCTTGGCATTAAAATAGCTAAGAATGCCAAGTATGACCATGGCAAGTTATTTCTTTTGTTGAATTACATGTTTTCGCATAACATGTCGGCTGAAGAAGCAAGCAAAGAAATGAAAGTTGACTATCCTGACGCGTTGGTCGCGTCAGCCGACCGGATTTTAGGCCGGCTTAAGACTGTTCAGCGGCACGCTGTTGAGCGTGCCTTTGATAAAACAATCAAGCATTTGATGAAGAAATTTCTCAAAACCAATGCTGTTGTTGCGATTGATTATCATGATGTTCCATACTATGGCGACCGTAATGATTGCAATGTTTTGGGTTCCAAGCATCAGCGTGGCACGAATTGGTGCCACCAATACGCGTCGCTGGAAATTGTTGTGGGTGAGCATAGGCTCACTATTGCGGTAAATAAACTTAGTGAGGATGAAAGAGAAAAGGCGATAGTAATTCGCGAATTAATTCAAACAGCCAAACGATACGTTCACATAGACCTTATCCTCATTGATAGGGCATTCTACAGCGTAGAATGCATCAGAACCCTCAAAGCACAGCGTTTGAAATTCATTATGCCTGTTCCACGAAACAACGCCATCAAAAAAACAATCAAAGAAAATGACAACGATTTGCCAATCGTAATCAAAAACGCTGTCGGCAAAGAAAAAAATTGTGAAACATACAACCTCGCAATGATTCGAGGAAAAACCAAAGGCAAGCGTATCGCACCCGTGCACTGTTTCGCCACAAATTATACTGGCAAAACTGCAGAACAAATTTCTGAATTGTATCGCAAACGTTGGAGCATCGAAACAGGGTACAAGTCCAAGAAAAAATTCAGAGTAAGAACCAGCACCACAAGCAACATTATCCGCATGCTGTATTTCTATTTCGAATGCCTATTCTACAACATTTGGTGCGAAACCAAAAACCTTATTCCAATCACAATCGATTCATTCAAACAAATGATGCGCAACATAATCAAAGAAGAAATCAACCCAATCACATAAAAACCATTTCAGTTTTTGCCAATGCAAAAACATTTTTTGGTTGAGCCCAACGGCTCAACACGAACCACATGTTGAGCAGAAATTTTTGCGCAACGGCGCAACCCAGAGAAAAATTTCATGCCGACGAACCGAATCAAAAAGAAAAATCAGCTCCAAAGCACCAACCCTTTATAATACTTGCGGAAGTTCTGGATAAATATGACTACGCCGATACAAGTGAACTCGGCCAAAAATAACCAACCGCAAATTACCTCCAAAAGAAAAATATTTCCATTCGTGATGCAAAGTTAATATTTTTAATTAGCGATTAGATGAAATTCAACAAACTCATTCCCGCGCCAAGTGTTTCTGGTTTTCAGAAAAGCCTTGAATTTTACAAAATACTTGGCTTCAAACAAGACTACTTTAGAAAATAATTTACTTTTCTTATTTTTTAAGGAAGTTAACTTATGATTCAGCAAGCAAACGATACTTGGATAACTATTATTTGGTTAATCCTAATGCATGAGGAATAAACTTTCAAATATAAATAAAAACTGTTGACAAGTTATTGCGGCTTATTAAATAAAATATTTTCCGCATATTTATCAGCCCAAATAAAATATACGAAGTGAAAAGAAAGAAACTGAACTACGCGGGGTTAAAACCCCGAGGGTCTTTGAAACACTGGCTGGTTGTTAATTCACGTGCACGGGAGCAAATTGCGAAATTCATCTGCACTCTAAAGAGTACAAGC
>JBAXCL010000064.1:0-6295 GCA_037141515.1 archaeon | reverse complement strand
TACTTATGCTATGCAGACAATTGATTTTAAGGGGTTGGGTACTATCAAATCACCTTCTTTGCTTACACAAAACAAAGCAAACCAGGGGTTTGCTTGCAACGCAAATGCAAAGCATTTGCCGTTAACATTTAGGAAAGATTCGATTGCGCAAGGCACAATCGAATATCTTGTTATTATCGCCGTCGTTATTGTTATTTCGCTTGCGATTGTTGGATTATCAACTAATATAATTGGCGCCCCTGTTTCAAATATAAGTTCTGGGGCTTCTAAGCTTGGTTCAAAAGTTGTTTCTGGAGGGATTAGTATTTTGGAGTCTGTGGCAAGTACAAATGGTACTGGGTTAGTTAGCTTGCAGAATAACTCGGGAGATTCTTTTTCAGTAAGTAAAATTAGTGCGATTTCTTTAAATGGTGCTGTTGCATCTGCGGATAATAATTACCTTAATGTTTTTGTTCAACAAGGTGCTTTAGCAACTTTTACTTTAGATTCTTTGGGGAGTGCGTGTATTTGTGAAACAGGAGTTTCTAAAAAAACTTGCACTTTCGAAATTACTTTAACTTCTTCAAGTGGTTTAACCAAAACTCAAAGAATAACTACGACTGTTGATTGTGTTTCGGTTCTGCAAAGTAAGGGAAATGTGATTTTGCCATACTATCCCCCATTTTTCCAGCCACTTTGGGCTAAGGGACCATCTGGAACCTCCTCTGGTGATGAGGTAGCATATTCTACTACAGTTGATTCAAATGGAAATGTGTATATTGTTGGGGATTATAGTTCTACGGACTTAAATTTGGGCGGAAGCGAAAAATTAACCCATAGTGGAAGCGGCTCAAATTTCTTTGTTGCAAAATATAATTCTAGTGGAAATGTATTATGGTTAAGAGGACAATATAACACCCTATCTTATGGATCTTATGGCAGGGCAGTTAGTGTTGATGCTGTTGGAAATGTTTATGTTTACGGGTCATCATCAGATGATCTGAACTTTGGTAATGGCGTTATTTTAACTAACACAAGCAATAGCCCGCAGGATTATTTTATTGTAAAATATAATTCAAATGGTGTTGCACAGTGGGCACGAGGGCCATATGATTCAACAAGCCAGGAAAATGCTTCATCATTAGTAGTTGATTCAGTGGGGAATTCTTACATAACGGGCACTACATATGGGGCAATAGATTTTAACGCAAGTGTTAATTTGCCCTCCTGGGGGGGAATAGTAAACTTTTTTGTTGCAAAATATGATTATAATGGGCGATTTTTGTGGGGACAAGGTACTGTCGGAAGGGTTTGGAGTTCAAACGCAGCTTCAGGCGTGGCGGTTGATTCAAGTGGAAATTCATATATTGGAGGAAAATATTACGCAGGGGACTTGAATTTTGGAGGAAGTGTAAAACTAATTAACACATTTAGCATAAACGGGGGAGTAGCAGATTTTTTTGTTGCAAAATATGACTCTGGCGGAAATATTCTTTGGGCAAAAGGCCCAGCTGCAGCAACTGTTAACGCTGAACAAGTCACTGCCGTTGCGGTTGACTCTTTAGGAAATTTATATGCTGCAGGAACATACCTTGGGGCGCTTTATAGTCCTGATTTAAATTTTGGCGGGAGTGTAAAAGTAACTCGTACTTCCCCGAATGGAATTACTTCATTTTTCCTTGTAAAATATGATTCGAGTGGAAACCCGATTTGGGCAAAAGCACACGCGGCTGGAAATGATGGGGACGAATATCCTACTTCAATTAATTTTGATTCATCCAACAACGTTTACTTGGCAGGGTATTACAACGCGACTGACTTGAATTTTGGCGGAAGTGTAAAACTAACAAATACTGGCGGAACTTCAGATTTCTTCCTTGCGAAATACGATTCGAGCGGAAACATTCTATCTGCAACTGGCCCCGCAGCAACAACTACTGCAGTAGAATCAATATCTGACGTAGTAATTGATTCACAAAACGACTTATATATTTCTGGAAGCTATTCATCAGCAGACTTGAATTTTGGAAAAGGAATCAAATTGACAAACACAGGCTCAACAGACTTTTTCATTACAAAATACGGCGTGCGTTAAATACTTGGAAAAAATAATAATTTATTATTGCGCATAAATTAAAACTAAAGTGCAGCCAAACAAGGTTTATGATCTTGTTAAATTTTTTTGAGTTGCCAATAGTTAAGTATAAAAACAATGTTTTCTTATGTTTGTTATGCAAAATTTTGGATCAAAAGTGTTGCCAATTCTAATGCTTATTTTAATTATCTTCTTTCTCTTTGGTTGTACAAAAGATGGCGGAAGCGGTGATAAGCCTGGCGATGTTAATTCTATGGATGCTAATTCGGGTGGGGTAATTACTGGTGGTGGAAATCAAGGTGGAGGAAATGGTGTTGGGCCTAGCGATGTTAATTCTATAGATTCTAATTCTGGCGGAGTAGTTACTGGTGGCAGAAATCAAGGCGAAAGTAATTCAAATGCAAGATTTGTGGATAACCGCGACGGAACTATTTTTGACAACAATACTGGACTTACTTGGCTTAAGTGTGATTTTGGTTTGAAGGGCGCAAATTGTGATACTGCTGACAGCATGCTACAAAATGCATCAGCTTACTCCCAAGCTTCCGGACAAATGGTTTGCTACAAAGCTAACTCTGGTTTTAACACATGCGAGAACGGCGCATTATGCAAAGACGGAGAATTTGTTGTAGTTGATTATGCATACGAACTCGCAAATCATAAAGAAGATTATGGCGCTACTGATATTCCAACTGCTCTTGCACAAGGCTGTTACATTCAAGTTCCAATTGCGGCAAAAGAAAGAGCTTGTGCTTCACATGGAGGATTACAAAATGGGAATTGGGCACTTCCTGAATTTTCCAAAATAAAAACACTTTATGAAAATAAATCAGGCGTGCTTATGGATATTAATAATCAAACAGAAATTGATACTCGCACAAGAAACATAGACCAAGTATTTTTTCCTAATTCACAAGGATACTATGTTACATCAACTATTGATCCGCTTATAAGAATTGGCGGAGGAACGCTAGTGTATTCTTTTACCAACGATGATAAAATTGCGCAAAGTTCTGGAAGAGCAAAGTGCGTTACCACAACTCCTAGTGCTCCAATACAAACTGCTTCTGCAAAGTGCTACAATACAACGCATGGGCTAGACGAAACTACATATTATTCTGGATTTGATATAACTACAAATTCCTGCGGTACTAATATGACTGCTAGAGCGACAACTGAACATTGGGCAATAGACAATGCTCAAAATGTTTATTACTTATCAAAAGGATACCCAACATCAAACGACTTTGTTGATGCAACAACTAATCTGAACGCAAGTATTTCAGATTATATGGTAGAAACTATTGTAATTTTGAACAAAATTACTCGCTTAAATGAAACATATACTAAATCTGGATCCGATCCGCAGTACAGGAAATTTGTTTATGTTGATTCGCAGTTGGAATTTGCTAACCAATACAATTTAGGTATAAACAAAATATATGGTTCTGACTGTAAATGCACTTACAATAGTGAAATATACACTGGCGCAACGGGAGAGTTTAACGGCAAGAAATGCTACTACTTAAAGACCCCAATCACAGTCACAACCAACGGAACAGAAAATAGAGTTGGCAAAAATGTTTATGACTGCATTAATCTTGAATACTGCGAACCAGTATTGGAAAAAGTTTATTTCAATGACTGCCTTAATACTTCAAGCGTTGTTAATCCATTATCCAAAGATGTTTCACTAGATTTGTTTACTCCTCCAACAAACTTTTTTGAAGTGGACTCACAACCTAATTTGCCTGACACTAATTTTGATTCATCAAATACTTGCGTAGAAAAATGCCAACAAATGGATGAAAATTGTAGTGCAAGCGGACAAATCTCAAATAGTACAGGGACTGGGTGTTATACTCCAAGCGACGATCCAAACGCAGGTTATCAACGCAATTGCTACTCTGTCTGCCTAAGCAGCTGATTACACTTTTATTTAAAATTACTTAAAGAAAATATTATTAGGCGCGTGTTGTGAATTGCTTTTTGTTTATTTTTAATCAGTCGTTTTTATTTCCTTAATCGTTCCGTCTTTTAACTGAAGAACGCGCTGAGCAATTTTTTCAATAAAGTACTTGTCGTGGGAAACCGCTAATATCGCGCCCTCGTAATTCAAAAATGCTTTCTCAATTATTTCGCAGGCATCAATATCCAAGTGGTTAGTAGGTTCGTCAAGCAGTAACAAATTCGGTTTTGTTAGTAAGACTTTTAGAAGATTAAGGCGAGATTTTTCACCCATTGATAACTGCGAGATTCTTTTATTTACTTCTTCGTTAGTGACAAAACCAACCATTGATAAATTAGCTCGTGTTCTTCCCATATTTTGCAAGATTGAATAAATTTCTTCGTACAAAGTAGACTCGGTCTTCAAATCTTTTAATTCTTGATCAACATAACCTAATTTTCCTTCAGAATTTAATTTAACTTTTCCGGATAGTGCTGGAATACGTCCTTCAATAGTTTTGAAAAGAGTGCTCTTACCCATTCCATTCTCTCCAACTAGAACGATTCTTTCACCAACACAAATACCAAAATTAATATTTGAAATTAATGGTTTTGAATAACCCACGCTTAAATCCTCAAGATCAAGAACAACTTTTGCATTAATTGGGGATGCTTCAAAAGGAGTCTCAAAATCCGACTTATCAAGATCCGGTTCATCTATGACTTCGCGTCTGGCTAGAAGTTTTTCTCTATACTTTCCCTGTTTTACTTTTAAGGGACTTTTTCCAATACGCGCAATCTTATCCTTTTCATTTGCAATATAATCTTGCTCAACCTCAAAAGCGTTTTTTTGCGCAGCAAAAGCAGCTTCGCGGGTTTTTACATAAGCAGAATAATTTCCATTATACTTAATCCACTTACCATTCTCGATTTTTAAAATAGTATCACAAACCGTATTCAGAAAGTATCTATCGTGAGTAACCATTAATACGCTTCCTTTAAACTCTCGCAAATAATTCTCTAAAATATTCAAACGCTTAAAATCCAAGTGATTCGTCGGTTCGTCAAGAAGCAACAAATCCGCATCAGAAGACAAAATTTGCGCAAGAGAAATAATTGCGCGTTGCCCAGTAGAAAGTGATGCAATTGACTGGTCAAGCCAAGACTCTTTAACTTCAAGAGTGCGGAGAACAGACTTAATTCTATTAGTTGGTTGAGTATTTTTTTGTTTTTCTATTTTTCCCTGTAACTCAACATAGCGATCAGTAAGTCTGCTTAATTGAATATGATCCTGATGAACAGCAGGACTTGAAAGAAGTGTCTCAATCTCAAGAATCTCTTTTTCGAATTGGTTTTGATGATGAACTACCGCACGCTCGCCTATAGTTTGCCAACCAGTTTTAGTTAAATCCAAATCAATTCCTTGTGAAAAATAAGCTGCTTTGCCGTTAAATTTAATGTGCCCCGAGTACTCTGCCTGACCTAAAATAGCTTTTAGAAGAGTAGTTTTTCCTACGCCGTTTCTACCAATTAAACCTACTTTTGAGCCATCAGCTATTCCCACACTCTCATCCAAGAGTAATTCCTTAGTGCCCACAGTAATTGATAGATTTTTGATTGAAAGAGCCATTATGAAATACTATTGGGGCAGATTATTAAAGCCTGCTAAAAACAATTTTTTTATTTCATTATATCAAAAGTTGATGCATGCGGGAATAATATTTAATGAAGTAATGGTTATTATTTAATGTTTTTAACAAACACAGATACTTTTGTGTCTGAATCGGAATTTTTTGCATCTCTTGTGCTAATTGCAAGCGTTGCTACTGGTTTTTGCCCGCAAATCTCCTCAACATCGCGAAAGAATTGTGAAGAATCCTTTCCGCCAAGCGTACAGAAGAAAGCGACTTTTTTTAGCTTGGCCTTGTTCTCAAAAATATAAGTCCTTAAAGCAGGCGCTGCGTTTCCAACCCAAACCGGAGAACCAAGAATAACAATATCAAAATTAGCTGGATTAAGCTTAGTTGTTTTTATTTTTGTTAAAACTTTGTTTGATGCGTCCCTCCCCCCGCCAAGCCACCCTAATGGGCCAGAACGATTTTTTTCATCAAAAATCTCTTCCGACTCGCAAATAAGCGATGCTAATAATTTATTTGCAATTAGCTTAGTGGTTCCTGTTCGTGAATAAAACACTATTAAAGCCCGCATATTACTCACTTTTTTATTTGGATAAATTACTTTACCCAAATCAACCGAAGCCTTCACCCTATCAAT
>JBAXCL010000063.1:0-6299 GCA_037141515.1 archaeon | reverse complement strand
GCATAAAACAAAACATCAGCAAAATTTTTATTTGAAAATTTTAACGAAGATGAAAAAGATTCAAAAGAATCAACATCCCCAGTCATAAAATGCCCAGTATCCTCAATAATTCCAAGACAGTTTAGAAAATGCATACGCCTTGACATTTTAGAACCAAGAATTTTTGCTAGCAACTCCGTAGTTGAAACACAAGTCTCATCAATAAACGCATTCATTCCAAAAACAATACTATCCTTTTCCAAAACATGGTGATCAAAAACCATTAACTCAAAACAAGAACACGACTTAAGTTCCTCAAAAGATTTTCTTAAACGGCCAAGCTGCTCAGGACCATTCACATCAAACAAAACCACTAAATTAAATTCATTTAAATTAGGGTTTAATTGAAAAGAAATCCCCTCATTAAAACAAAAATGCTGGGCGCGATCATTAATATGGTGAGGAACACCAATAACTGACTTTATTTTATTCTTCTTTAAAAACTCTTGAAACATCAACGCCGAACAAATTGCATCAAGATCTGCATTCTCATGAGTGAGAAGCAAAATACTCTTTTTTTTACACTTTAGAATAAGCTCTTTTAGCGAAACTTTTTTGGAAACCATAGAGTTAATTGGGATTTACTAAATAAATAACTTTCGCGCTCAAAAAGAAAGCGCGAAAAGTCAAAAAAAGTTACTTCTTTTTCTTTTCTATTTTTGGTTCACTCTTTTCCTGCGGAGCAGCATTCTCTTTATCGCCCCTCATTTCAGACTCGAGTTTTGACTGAATTGCTTTAAGTTTCTTTATCAAATTCTCTTCCTGCTTCTCAACCGTTTTAATACGCAAATCAAAAACTTCTTTCTTTTCTTTTAATTCTTTTTCCATTTCCTTTGAATCTTTTGGAAACAAAACAGTACCCACTACTTTGTACACAGTAGTGTCCTTTGTTTTTGACAATTCTTCAAGTGAAGCATCAATCATTTCAATCTGCATAGTGAGTTGTTGCTTTTGCTGACTAACCCCATTAAGCATAGACCTGTTTCTTTCAAATTCTAATATTTGTGCCCTCTGTTCTTCTTCATTCATTCCAATTCCTCCAATTGACCAAATAAAACCAACGGTTTAACAAAAGCATTAAGCGAAGCCCTTAAAGCTGTTTTGTCCTGCGCGCTAATTTTAATTTCAAGTTTTTCTTCATTCTGCGCAATAGTTGTTTTACTTCGCAAAAATTCCTCTGAAAGTTCGGGTTTAATTGATAAGAAAAAGCGCTTCGCAGCGTCTTTAGAATCAAAGCCAAGCTTAATTTCAAGCGAAAACATAAAAACAAAAAGATTTTATTATAACTTATATTTCCCAACTACTGTTTGAAAATATTATGCTTGCAAAAATTATTCAGCCTTAATTGTTTTTGAAATAGGCTCTCTTGTTTTGTATAAAATTCTATGACCACAAGAAGGACACCTAACTAAACCTTCAGAAACATTAGTAACTTCAGTTCCGCATTTAGCACATTTGTAAGCCATCAAAATACACCTCATTCTTTATTATCTGATTCTTCATCAACTGCATCTTCACTTTCTTCAACAACATCAACAACTTCTTCCTGCTTTACTTCCTTCTTATTCTTCTTTTTCTTTGGCAAATCTTTTGAAACATTAGAACTATCTCGCCCAGTTAAAGAAGATTCAACTTCTCTTTCAATATCTGAAAAAGATGATTCTTTTGATTTAATCAAAGCCTGAGCTGTTTCAAGGAAAGATTTTTGAGTAACCATTTTATTGATTGCTTTACCAACCAAAGTCTGTGGTTCGTAAGCTCCGCCAGTAAATCTATTACCGCATTTAGTACAAGCAAATAAACCAGCAGCTTCTCTTTTAATTCTTTCAAAACCACAAAAAGGACAAGGAACTTTTGCCTTCATTCTATTCTCAACTTCAAGAACTCTTTTCTTTACTCCAACACCGTAACGCCCCTTAAAGCGTCCTGTACTACCAACCTTTTTAGTATGACCCACTAAAGCTCACCAATAAACAAATACGCCCTAGAAAGGTTTTTAAAGGTTCTAAACAAACCAAAAAAAACTCCTCAATAACACCAAAAAATGAACAAAAAATACCCCCCTAAACGCAATATACTCAAAAAAGGTGACAAAAGCGTGCCAAAAATGCAGGGGCTATAATTGTGGACTTTTCCAATTATAAACAAATTTGGCACGCCTTATTTTGGGGTTAGTGAAAACCCAACTTAGTTCATTTATTTAAAATCCACCTCCCCATCAATCAAATAACTTTCATCCAAAAACTCTGAAGAAAAGTTATTGTCTGAAACCGAGTGCTGCCTCTCCCAACGAGCAACGCGCGCAATTTTTGCACTCAACTCCCTCTCGGCAACACGAATATCCCTCATCCAAAAACACCTCCAAAAAATGTTTCACTACCACTTACTGACGAGGCCTTTTAAAAGAATTGTGAAAAAATACTCTGGAGTCAACCTCCACTACAAAAAATAATGTTCTAGAGGGCACCTCCAGAATACTTAAAAAGAGTTAAAATGAATTATACTTTATGCCAATACTGCCACCAACCCCGCCATGGTTCATCGGATTTGATGTAACACTTGAAATAATTTTTGCAATCACTGCAATGATACTCGCACTATACGCACTAAGACTATACAAAATTACTTCACAAAGAAGCGCAAAACTATTTGGAAGCGGATTTTTACTAATATCAATCTCTTACTTTATACAAGCGGCACTAAATTTTTTGGTTCTTGGAGAACTAAACGAACCATCACCACTATTTACAAAAGTAAATGAAATACTCACATACCAATACATGGGACTCTACCTCCACATATTTTTGATGCTATCAGGACTAATGGTTCTACTATACATGTCGTTTAATATAAAAAACAAAAAAGCGCTCGCAGCACTACTACTAATTATTTTACTCCCACTACTCTTTGATGTATACATCACTTACACATTTTATTTAACATCAACAATAGCCTACGCGTTCATCGCATGGTACTATATAGAAAACTATCAAAAAAATCCAAAAAGATTAAGCCTCTTAACCGCAATTGCATTTATTGTAATGATGATAGGAAGCGCCCTATTCTTTTTCTCCACAAACCAACCAATATTCTACGCGATAGGACACATACTTCACTTCGCAGCATACATCTTGATACTAATTAACTTTTATCTGGTGCTACGGAAATGAACCCAAAACGCAGCAAAGTCGCAATAATACACGACATCCTTCTGTTAATTAGAAGTAAAGCCGGTGAAGCACGCCCCACACTCATAATGTACAAAGCAAATTTATCACACCAAATGCTAACAGAATACATGAACGAAATAATCCAAAAAGGATTCATACTAGAAAATACTGATAAAAAAGGAAGACGAACATACACAATAACTCCAAAAGGACACGACTTCATTAAAGACTACCAACAAATAAGAAAATTCTTTGACTCATACGGACTGGAATGAAGAACTCAACCGGGGCACCAACCAAAGCATTTGCTTCATTGCAAAACCAAAGGTTCGTTGCAAAACTATGAGTTTTGCGACGTGTCGCAAATGCCAAGCATTTGCAACATTGCGGGACAACGCAAAATGCTTGCATTTTGCTATGCGCAGCGGGGTATTAAACCCATTTTGTTTGAATAAAAAAAACGTCGAGGCCGAGCGAGGTTAATTTAACCTGTGTGACAGCGCCAGGTTAACTTTTTAATTAAACGAAAAAAACACAATTTACACTAAACCAAAATTATTAGGAAAAATATTATAACTCATTGTTTTTGATAAACTATCTGCTGACTTGGATTTTTTTAGCGCAAACTTTAGAGCTTTTTAGTGTAAAAGAATTCTCCTCGAACGAAGCCCATTTGGGAAGTTATTCTTGCGTATAGTATCTTCATTTGGCGCCGTATAAACTTTTCTTCAGATACTGTTTTGCCTGTTTTAACAAGTATTTCATCAGTTGCTTTAGTATGACGATTGTGTGTTAATGGACTCTGATAATAAAATAAAGTTTCTGGGCGACGTATTTTGATTTCTTTAAACCCTAATTTGCGCGCATGCGTTTCAACAAGACCCAGCATTAATTGCAATGGTTGGCCCCCCTTTGCAATTCTGCGAAAAGCATTAATTGAATTTTTACTTTCAAAGTGGTTTTGCATTGATTCAATTATTACTGCGCCAGATTCAAAACCGATAGATAAATGAGAGTGTGTGAAATCATTGCCACAACTTTTGCTTGTTAACCTAATCGATGCATCAGCCTCATATGTTTCCCCGCCTGGTTTTATTGAAAATTCTTTTTTGCTATTTTTAAAAACGTTTTTTGGAAATGTTTCAATAAAATTTCTACTGAACCTGCTATTAATTCGTGAGTCTGCGGATGCATATTTTTCTTTATTTAGGCGTTGCTTTAATTGAAATTCGTATATCCCACATATTCTTCGCTGTTTAAGACACTCAACACCTCGTTTTTTTTGGCGCGGTAACTCCTAAAACTTTTTGAACCCCCAGATTTTTTTATGAATGGCATACTGTTCAGGCCTTTATTACTAAAATAGGGATAAGCTATTATAAACATTGTCATTTTTACGCTTGAGTGGTGGCGCAATAAGAAACTACCCAGTAGACAGCTTTGATGAAAAAACAATCCGCCAGACATTTTCATTTCCAGCCATTGAATTTAGTTAAATATTTAAACTAGATTGGCACTGATATAATCATGGTTGCAAGTATCTTGAAATCAAAACAATTTAAACTATTTTTTGTTTTAATCTTAATAATAATGGCAGTTTTGAATTTTGTTATTCCAGTTGGAAATGCATGTTATAACTGTATTGAGGGAGCATCTTGTCCGCCATGTCAAAACCTTTACTTACACTCTTCAAATCCTTCACTCCCAGTTCTTGTTATGATCGGAGTAATTGATTTGATAGTTTCTTTTGTTCTCTCAATAATAATTGTTTTTATTATTCGAAAGTTTTCTAAAAAAAACAATTAAATATAATTCATGTCATTAAGTGCTTGACGCAGTAGTTGTGCTTCATAGGGATTAAAAGTTTCCTTGCTTATGCCCATTACCGATTTTCCCGCAAATATTAAGAAAGATAGATAAGCTGAATCACCACAACCAATATATGCTCCAGTTCCGGCTAAGCAATTTATGCCAATATTGCAAGTTGAATCAATTGGTGGCCGCCCATATTTTTCAAAAAATTGATTCCACACCAATCCTTGACAAGCACTAGTTGGATATGGCCCACATTGTGTATTAGTATCATTTAAAAAATTTTGAAAGTCTTTTAAACATTGGCTATTTTTATCAACTCCCTGACACCATTTTGTCGCAGAAAATTTATCACAATTAATGGCACCCCCCATTCTTTCGCTTGTTTCAAAAATATCTGGCACTGGATTAATAGGACCTTCACTTAGCGGACCAATATTCTCATGCCCGAAACCAACAGTGTGACCAAACTCATGCGCAGCTACCCGCCCAGAATCGAAAAAAGGAAGCTGAGTATTTGAATCAACATAATAGGAGTCTATTTTATAATTATCAAACCACATGTCACCAGGCACGCCACTTGCAAAATCCCAGCCAACATTCCAGTCAACAACAATAACTCGGTCTATCTTATTAAGATCCAATTCTATTTTACAAGAATCCTTAATGGTTTCTGCCCCAGCCATGCAATTCGCAGGACCTGGAGTATCTTGCCGATTAGCAAGCTCACAATCAAGAGCAGTTGTCTTATTGTAATAATAAATGTTAACAGCAGCTTTGTATTCATTTAGGGGAGAAATATCAAAAAACCCAGGTGCTAGACTTTTTTGTCCACCCGCATCTACATATTCATAAGCGTCTTTTTTTCCAAAAAATAATTCATTAACAATTTTCACAAATTGATTTGAATCAATTTGAGCTTGGGTTATATTTCTATTAGGCACAACAATAAAATTTATGTGCCCATTTCCTTTCTTTATTAAGCCACAAGACTTAACTTCAACACAATTCATATCAGTCGCACATTCATTTGTGCCAATTCCACTAACTTGCACACAAGCATTATTTTGACAAACTGAATGATACTCAACAGGAGGCGCAGGACAATCAGCTACACAATTTTGATAATTCTTACCAGTTTCACAAACCCCTTTACCACAAACAGGCGGTTGAACACAACCAAATAAAACAAAAAAAGAAACTAAAAGAATTAAACCAAAAAATATTTTTTTCATTATGTCGCCATTTCGTAGTATATGATGTTATGACGAATAGTAA
>JBAXCL010000062.1:0-6396 GCA_037141515.1 archaeon | reverse complement strand
GTTGGGATTTTAGTCCTGTCGAGTATGTTAATGCTTCAAGTGAAGGAAAGATTTTGACGGCTTCTATTGAGAATACTAATTATTGTAATCTTGATTGTAAATATTGTTTTCGCGGTGGGGCACTTCCGAGTGTTGATAGACAAATTGAGGGGCAACTTTTAAGAGAGGAGCTTTTTAAGTTGGTTGACGATTTGGCTTTGCTTGGAGTTAAGGCGATTTATATTACCGGTGCTGGAGAGCCTTTAATTGAGAAAGATTTGCCACAGCTGCTTATACGTATTGCTGAAAAGAAGATTATTCCTGTTGTTGCTACTAATGGGAGTCTTATAACACCTGAAATGGTTAAAATTTTTAAGAAAACCAATTCTTCTGTTGTGCTTAAACTCAATACTTTTGACTCTTCAAAGCAAGATGAAATTGTTCAAAGGGCAGGGTATTCAAAAAAGAGAGATACGGGGTTAGAGCTTTTGATTAATGCTGGCTTTAATAAACCTTCAAAGACCGTTCAAACGAAACTTGGTATTAATTCAATTGTTTTTAAAGGAAATATAAATGAAGTTCTTGATATTTTGCGTTTTTGCAGGAAAAACAATATTATGCCTGTAATGTCTACATTTATTCCAGCCGGAAGAACAAAGAGCAATACCGATGAAGAGGTTTCTCTTAAGGACTTTCTTGATATTTCAAGGAAAGCACGGAAAATTGATGAAAAAGAGTTTAATATAAAATATGACCGCTTACTACCCTACCTTGGAGGAATCTCTTGTTCACAGTGCGGAAAAGCAAGTATTTTTGTTTCAATTACTGGAGATATTTATGATTGCCCTGGGCAATTAGTTAATTATGGTAATGTAAGAACTACTTCAATCAAAGAAGCAGTCGCGAATATACAAAAAAATGAAGTAAATACTGACTTTGGATGCCCTTTAAGGAATGAATATTGGAAACGAACAAAACAAACCTAATTTTCTTATTTGAATTAAACGCATAGTCTCGTAGAATACTTTTTGCGATATGTTTCTGTCATTTTTTTCTCTTCTTCCATTTGAATATATCCTTCCACGGACAAGGGCTTTCCGCATCAACAACAGTTTTTCCTTTCAAATCGCCCAATAAACTCAAAAAAGTTGGTCTAGTAAAAAATTGCTTCCTATAAGTCTCATCAGTTAAGAGATATGCTTCTGCACGGTTATCAAAATCATAATTATTGGATGAGTTACTTATTTACTCAACTTCCTATGAAGTTCAAAAGCATAATATGCACGCGGAATGTCCGTCATGACTTTTTCGTTTATTTTTTTAACACTAAAACCTGACTTTTTTGCCAAATGTTTCATTTCTTTAAATGCACCAAAACTTGCTTGAGTGATATATATTCTCCCACTTGGGTTAAGGTAATCATTCACTTTAGAAAAAAAATCTTGATATAACTTTAAATCGCCATTGAATATTGTTTTCTCTGCAAAACTTTCAACACAAACATTTGTAAACGGCGGGTTAATTGTAATAACATCAAATTTTTCATCTGGTTTTAATGGTTCAAGAGCATTTCCAAGTCTAAATTCAATTATTTTTGAAAAACCATGATTTTTTGCATTTTCAATTGCACATTTAATCGCATTAGGACTAATATCTACCCCTATAACTTTTTTAGCACCCAAATAAGCACTAATAATTGCTATATTCCCGCTACCCGTACAAACGTCTAATACAGTTTCCCCTTTTTTTATTTTAAACTTTTCAACCATCGTTAAACTATCATTTGACGGCCAAAAAACTTCTTTATGGACGAGGAATTTCTTTCCAAACCATTCAACTTCTTTACCTTCTTTCGGAACTTGGTTAAATGAATTTATCATTTTGTATTGCAACTTTCTTATTTCACTTAATTTAGTATCTTTTTCTTGATTTGACATGTTATCACGAATATAATTAGATTAATTCTCTGCCAGTTATATTTATTTATTAACCTATCTTTTAGTAAACTTATGAGGCCATAACTTTATTAAACTATATTTATATAAACATATATTTACTAAAAAACACCTAGTTAAACTTTAGCGAGTTAAAGTTTACTAATAATCTATGTAGTCTTGTGGGTTATTGACGTTTCTCATTTCTTTTAATCTTGCGTCAACGAAATACCACTTGCCTTGATACTTAATGATTGGTAGCATTCGTGGGGAATTCATTGCCCCAATAGTTATTCTACAGTCCTCAGGTCAATATGCTGATCACTGCGTACCAGCTACTGGGCGAGGATTGTGCCGCATATTGAAAAATGGGGGCCTTTCTGTAAAAATAATTGGCCAAAGAAATGCAACAGCCACTTTAACAGTGATAGACCTTCTTCTGGCAGATAAAAAAGCTTTTTTTAACTCTTTTTCAAAATTGAGAAGAAAGGAATATGGAAAAAGAAAAATTCATCTAAGAAAAGCAGTTTAGGTTTCAATATTTTTTCAAATCCCTATTCTGGTAACTTTCACCATCATCCCTACTCTGCGTGATTATAAAGTTTGCCGCCTAAAAAGGAAAATTAAGCTGTATTGTTGCCGCCTAATAATTATGTGAATATTTTAAATGGCTATTTGGGGCATTTATGTGGTTTCTAGCATACTTTAATTGCCGCCCAATCACATACATTTATATGTTGTTTTGTGTAATATTTTTCTATGAGTTACTTGGAATTTAAGAGTCGGGGGAATGAAAAATACGTTTACTTTGCAAAAAAAGGCTCTATTTTGAGCAAGCAATATGTTATTAGAAAATATATTGGGCCAGACAAAGGTATGTTTTCAAAAGAGCAATTCATAGCAAGTAATTTTGATTTGCTTACCAAAGAAGAGTTGCGCAAACGAGAACCTTTGTGGAAAAAATATGTTGAAATAGCACATAACCAAGGACTTGTCGAAGTTGTTGAGGAAAAAGCGATTAAATTAAATAATCTGATAGAACAAAAACACGCAGAAAATATTTTATCTTCAGAATTTGCTAAAGAGTTCATTTACAATTCTAACAACCTTGAAGGTTCACGCATACCAAAAGAAAAACTTGTTGAGTTGTTTGAAAAAGGAAAAACAAGTTATTCAAATAAAAACGAAGTAATTGAAGTAGAAAACTCGATTAATGCATTTGAATATTTGAAAAACGAATTCTCATTTAATATAGCTAATATTAAACATCTTTATCACACCTTAACTAAAGGACTGCTTTTAGAAAACAAACAATTATATCCAACGGGCCTTAGAAAAGTTCCAATACTTGCCGGGAATGCCAAAACCACAAAACCTGAGGATATACAAAAAGAATTTACTGCGCTTCTAATATGGAATAAAGAAAATTCAAAAATATTGTATCCTTTCCAAAGAGCATTTGATTTTCACCTTCGATATGAAACCATTCACCCCTTTCGTGATGCAAATGGAAGAACTGGCAGACTACTAATGAACAAAATTTTAATGCAAAATAATTATCCCCCAATAATAATTTACAAAGACAACAAAAAAGCATACTTTAACTCAATTTCAGCAGCACGAGAAGGCGATAATAAGAAATATTATCAATTTATGTTCGAACAAACAAAAAAAACTTACGACCAAATGATTAGCCTGCTTGGAAAGTAGGATTTTCTTTAATTACTGGGCTCTCAAATCCCCCGTATGGTAACTTTCACCATCATTCCTACTCTGCGTTTTTTCATCTGATATTATTTGGCAAGAACAGTTATCACAAGTTATTGATTATGTTGATAATTAGTGATAATGCTGAGTTTTTTTTTGGTGGAAAAAAGTAAATTTCACAAATACTGACTGAAAACGTATGTGCTAACCCAAATTTTGCTGTTCTTGCGTATTTTGACAATTTGAAGCATTTTAAGAAAATCACTAAGTTTTATGAATTTTTGAAGTATGCGTATATTAATGCAAAACTGGCATTAACCAAGTTTTATTGAAGTTCCTAAAATCAGTTAGCAGATACGTAGTAAGTAGTACTAATTCTAAGAGAGTAGTCGTTGGTTACGAAGAAAATTGGAAACAATATTTGTCTAGTTTAAGTTTCCAAGACATAGCACAACTCGGCGTGTTACAAAAAGAAAAACAAAAACTAAAAGAATACGCGGTTTACAAATAACTTAGTTTCATCTGGGTAACCTGTTTCTTTTTAGTTTTTGTTGTGTTTTGATTCTTCTTGTCGCGTATTCTGCGAATAGTTTCATTTTTTTGGGAGAAGCTTGTTCGACATGGTGTAAGGTCTGGTGTTTGTGAACATCACCAGTGCGTATCATTCCGAGCCAATGCTTAATCATGTTAATTTTATAGGGGAGGTTTTTGTGCGTAATGTCGTGAATGTTTTCTCTTCTCCAATTTCCTATTGAAAGTTGCGGAAAGTGCAGGGGATCTACTTGAGAGAATAAGTATGCGCGTCCATTAGTTGAAAACGTCACTGCTACAGGAACATTACAACCGTATAAAGGCGCTACTCCCAAACCAGTAACTACTGGATAAGGTGGTATTTGTTGGGCCTGGCCTTTTTTTAATTTTGAAAGCCAATCATTAATTATTTTTTTGTCGTGCTGGTTTGAATAGAATTCTCGTCTGCCAT
Organism: archaeon; assembly: GCA_037141515.1. Classification (GTDB taxonomy): domain Archaea; phylum Iainarchaeota; class Iainarchaeia; order Iainarchaeales; family JAAZKV01; genus JAAZKV01. Next base: position 1,794 of record JBAXCL010000062.1, on the reverse strand, counting down.
GATGATAAGAGGTTGCTACAGTTTCTCGTATTTCTTTTGGAATTAAGTGAACAATGTTTTTTGGGAAGCGATGCTTTTGTTGGTATGCTGTTTGGGCAACATTAATGACTTCCGTTTTTACTCCTGTTTGTTTTGCTGAGGTAAAGAAGGTTCGTATTCGTGCCTCCATTTCCTTTCCATAACGTAAGTGTTCCCTGTCAATGGATAGGTTAAACCGCGGTCTTCCCATTCTATCAAGTAAAAATGCAGCATCGGTGAGATTTGTTGGAAAAAGCGCAACATTGGTTGTAATGCTTATCACATCTCGGCCTAGTTTTTCAACCGCGTAACGGGACATTTGGGCAAGGTCTTTATTCAAAAAAGGTTCTCTCCCAGCAATACAAACCCGTAATGGCGCATTCATCTTTTTTTTATACTCAACAATTCCATCAACCAAGTGCTTAAATTCATCCAAGGTCATGTCTTTTCCTTCAGCATATGAACGCCCATGTTGTAAACAGAAACTGCAATTCATATTACAGCGCGAAGTAACAGCAATTTCAAATAACATAATTTGCGGAATCTCTTCACCAAAAGCAGTCAATCGCAATTTGTCTTTTTCAGCCATACAAAAATAACACTAAACGAAATACTTAAGCTTTCCTTAAGCACAAACCATCACCCGCCCTCTGCGTTGACGAGCGAATAGCGAGGAAAACAACGAGGGAAGAGCAAGGCGCAACGGGGTTATAGGGGGTCAAAAACCCCCCTATCCCATTCTCACTAACCCTGCCCACCACACTATCAATCCACTGATAGACTTGCGCCAGCGTTCTTAATAACAAAAACTGAACTCAGTTCATAACACACAATTCAACTGTGCCGAATCTTCCTCTGCAATAAAGGCAATGTTAGTGCGTTAAAACTATCTTTTCTTTCAATACTGGGGCGTGAAACGTTTCTTATTTCTTGTAGGTCGTAAAATTCTATTTTTGTCGGGTTGTCTTTCCAAGTTAGAAAAGATAATTGGGTTCGTTGTCGATTTGGATTGATTTGTCTTTCCTTTATTCCTTTTTCTACGAATTCTCTTACCCCCCCTAAAATCTTTTCTTCATTAGTTAAGTTTGCTTGTGTTTTTTTGAGTCCTAATACAGCTCTCCAAAGAGGTCTTTTTTTAGTTGGGATTTCTGATGATTCGACTTTAAGTGCGCCATTTTTTAGTAGAAACGTTACCTTAATTTTTCCCACCATCTCTCGATGAATAGTTCTATTTGCTGGTGGGTCTTTGACTAACCAAAACGAAACTTCTAGTTTATTTGCTAATTCCCGCCCAAATGTAATTTGCCCAGTAAAAGCAATATTTTGTCTTTCTTTTGTTGGATGTAAAATATAATTTGTTTTATTTCTACGCACCCATTTCCTTCCAGCGTTTAACTTTGCCACCGTGCCGTAGTTCTTTTTGGGATCAATTTTGCCAGTAGTTTGATCTAATTCTAAGTCATATCTAGGCATAGTCTCCCAATTTAATTGGCTATAGGTCCTTCCTTTTTCATCTGTTCGTAAAACAAGTCTTTGCGCGTTTTCAAATCTCAGCGAGTTTAACTGTTCAGGATGTGAGACGACTACTGTTGGAGTTATGCCCCATTTGGGGTTTTCTCCGCCTGCAATCTTTCTAAGTTTATTAAGTCCAAACCATTTATTTCTTTGGATTTCACGGGCGGGCATAATTTTATTATGTGCTTCAAGTATTTAATATTTTCTAGGATATTAATAAATTGTGTTGTTTCTTTCTTAAATCATATTAATGAACTCAAT
>JBAXCL010000061.1:0-6863 GCA_037141515.1 archaeon | reverse complement strand
TCAGCCGAACACCTAAAAATAGACCATTTATAAAGTTTTGTCCCAAAGCCTATTTGAAAAAAGCTAAGAAATAGCCCCACATTTGAAAAATGAATTCTACTCCCAAAAATAGCTTATGCATTACCTACAAAAAAACACTAGCACCTAAAAAACAAAAAATGGGAAAAAATCACTTCTTATCAGAAAATATTTCAGTTAACCCAATTAGTAGCCCTATTCCAGAAAAAAGCATTACAAACGCACTAATTACAAATCCCTCAGGAGGGCCTGAAAAATTAGTATCGCCAAAAACTCGCCCCAACACCTCAAAAGCCGAAATAACAAAAATTATTACCGCAACCCACGTGCCCATTTTGTTTAACGATTCCTTATCTTTAACATAAAACAACCAAAAAAAGATAAACAAAATGAAAATGATAAACATTACAGTGGCGTCCGCCCACCAATCGCCGAATAAATTAACCATGATGACAATTTGTTGAAAGAAGTATTTATACCTTGCCAAGGCTTCCATAAACTAAAAACTTTACTCAAAACATAGCATTATTAATTTTTAAGCGCAGAAAATAATTATGAATTGCATTTATTGTTCAAACTTGGAAATCAAGAAAAGAAGAATTACTGAAAACGAGCTTGCGTTTGCATTTCCAACAAATATCCCAATTGTCCCAGGACACACCCTAATTTGCCCAAAAAGATGCGTAGCAAAATTCGAAAAACTTACAACAGAAGAACTTAAATCAATTAGAGAACTAACTCTGCAAATAACAGAGTCTTTAAAAAAAGTCTTTGAATCAGAAGGATTTAATTATGCGTGGAACGAAGGAAACCTTGCGGGACAAAGCATACCCCATTTCCACCTCCATATTTTGCCAAGAAAAATCGGAGATACTGGAATTACCGAATACGAACCAAGAAAGTTTCTTTACCGAACAGGAAGCCGAGAAGCCACACCAGAAAAAGAACTCCAAGAAGTTGCAAACCTTATTAAAAATTCACTTAAAACTAAATAAATATTTTTTCAAATCAATTTTGCCACTAATTGCGATTTCTGCACCCCCTTTTTTTAGAAGGACTATCTTATTATTTGCTCCAAAAGCATAACCCCGAACTAAGCCATTGCTTTGCACAACACTATGCTCCTGCGTCTTTGAAGTATTTGGATTTTTGTTCAACGCATTACCAACAACCCGCTTAGATTTACTGAGCCAATAAATTTTACAATATTAATATAAGTACTCACTTTAGTTTATGAATTATTCTTAAAGCCGCCAACCCCAATCTTCAAAACCAAGCATAAAAATAAAAAGTATAAGTTAGAGCGAAACAGTTATTAATTCGAAAGGGCAAATATCTATATGGATAAACTTGCAATGACGATAGCTGGAGAAATTACACTCTCAAGCGACCCAGGCGGAAGCATGAAAAAATGGAGAGAAATATTTGCAATACACCAGACGGAATTAGCTAATTTTTTGAAAGTATCATCCTCAACAATATCGGATTACGAAGGCGGGAGAAGAAGAAACCCAGGGATTGTAGTAATAGCAAGATTTGTTAATGCACTAATTGACATGGATAAGAATAGGGGCGGAAAAGTGGTAAAACAACTTGAAAAAGACTTTGCACAAGAAAGAACAACTGCTTTTGAAAGCCACGAATTCACTAGCGGAATAAAAGCAACTGAATTTGTAAAAAAAGTAAACGGAGATATTGTTTGCTTACCGCACAAAGTAAAAGAAGAAACCGTATTTGGTTACACTATAATTGATTCAATCAAAATGATACTAGAAGTACCAATACACGAATACATGCAAATCTATGGAAAAACGCCAAACAGAGTACTTGTTTTTAGGCACGTTGAAAATGGACGCTCACCACTAATCGCGGTAAAAGTTGGGCGCTTCTCAACCGACATGAAACCAAGTTTGATAATATTACATGGCGTATTCACACCAGATAAACCAGTTGACCCGATTGCAATAAAAATTGCTGAAAGCGAAAAAATCCCACTCGTAACAACAAGCATGGCAATAGAAGAAATGGTTAAAGCACTTGGCGAATTTGAGAAGTAAATTCATTAACAATTAAGAAACCATTTTTATTTTGATAACATGTACCATTATAGAAAAAACGCAGCAGTAATTCTAATTAACCAAAAAAATCAAATTCTAATGGTGCAGACAATTAACGCTCCTGGAAAATGGAAATTTGTCCAAGGCGGAGTAAAAAAAGGCGAAGAACTTGTTGATGCTGCAAAAAGAGAGGTAAGGGAAGAAGTCGGTTTGACTAATATTAAAATACTGGCTCAGTCAAAACACATACACAAATATGACTGGCCAAAAAATACTCAAAAAGAGAAAAAAAAACGCGGGCAAAAACAAAGCTTCTTTATAGCCATAATGGATAAAGAAAGCAAAATCAAGCTTGACTTAAATGAGCTTACAAAATATTCTTTTTTTGAAAAAAATGAAATTTACAAAAAAGCAGGTTATAAAAATCTAAAAGAATCAATAGAAATAATTCAAAAAGAATTTCCAGAACTACTTACTTACACCAGATTTAATACAATAAGTAACTCTAAACTTTTCCGCTCCGCCGTCAGCAATACCAATTAATTTTTTTGAAATTACTGCATTTGTTTTGTATATTTTTTCTAATTTTCGAACAACTCTATTAGCTCCTTTCTTTGAACCAATCCACAAATCAATTCCCGCTTTTCCTTGCAAAATCTTTACAATAGCTGCTAATGAGTCTTTAGTTGATTCCATTACAAACAACTGCTTTGTTACTACAAGCATCGCTTCAACTTCATCCTTTGAAGGCGCGCGCAACTGAATAATCGCTTCTCGGTAATTTGAAACAAGCCTCATGCAAGAATCACAACTCACTCTTGTTAAGAAAAACTCGAAAGGCTTTACAGCCTTAATCAAAACATCGTTAATAAAACCCTCAACAGTAATTGTTGAAGAATACGCATCATCTTTAATCGGAATTAATTCAACAAAAACCTTTGCCTGGTCAATTCCCCTTCCCAACTTAACTTTTGAAGTAAGTTCAGCCACTAGTAAATCGTCTGAAAGAAAACACCACTTACCCTTAACTTTCGCCTTACCGCACTTAACACAGCGCTCAACATCAAAATCCTTTACTTCGAAAAGAGAATGATTCTTCAAATAACAATCAGAACACAGACCATTAATCACAGCATCAGTAGCCTTACCGCACTTCGCACAAAACCTTTCAAACGACATACAAACCAACAAAACCAAATTAATATATTAATAAAAACAAGAACTAAAACAAAATAACCCTAAAAATCAATAAACTGTACTACCATACACGATTTTTTAAATTTACAAACAACTTTTATTAAAATTGAAAAAAATAATTTACTACTCGCCAAACTCTAATTTCTTTCCAAGAGGAAGAGCAGTTGCTTTAATTCCAGTTTCTTCCTTAATTTTCTTTGAAAATATTTCCATTACCTTCTTATCCCCATGAACCATAAAAACTTCCTTTGGAGACCATTTTTTCAACGCAGAAATCATTTCACTCTGAGACGGATGCGCAGAGAATTCAAACTTCTCGTACCTGCAAGAAACTTTTTCAATTAATTTAGTCTCAGGATTAGGAATTTTTCCTTCATCAAGAAGCATTCTACCAGGAGTACCCTCAGCTTGGTAAGAAGTTAAGTGAATCTTACTCCTTGGATCCTTAATTACTTTCTTTAAATAATGCTGAACCGGGCCGCCCTTCATCATTCCCGAAGTCGAAACAATAATGCTTGGTTCTTTAAGCGCCCTTGCTCTGCCAGATTTACCTTCAACCCAATTAACATCATTAAGCGCTTTCTTTAATCCCTTTGGATCTTTTACCAAATCAGGATGCCTAAAATAAACTTCACTAACCGCTTTACCCATACCGTCAAAATAAATCGGAGCCTCAATATTATACTTAGAAAGAATATCAATTATTTCTTGGCTTCGACCAATAGCAAGAACAGGAACAATCGCCCAACCGCCACGCTCAACAGTACTCTGAACAGACTCGCAAAAAGCCTTCTCTTCTAACTTTCTATCATGCTGCTCACGATCACCATAAGTAGATTCAGTCAACACATAATCAACTTCACCAACATCAAGATTTGCACCCTCATGAAGCTGAGTCTCAATTACTTTGTAATCCCCAGTGTACAAAAAAGATTTTTCTTTGTAAGTTAATCTAGTCAAAGCAGAACCAAGAATATGCCCAGCATCAAAAAACTCAAGCGACATATCATTAGTCAAATTTAATTTCTTATCAAACGGAACCATGAAATTATATTTTCTCGCACGCTCAACTTCCTGCTTAGTGTACTTAGGGGCCATCCCCTCAAACTCTGCGATTTTAATCGAATCCTTCCACAAAATTTCTGCAAGCTCCAAAGTTGCGTGAGTCATGAAACTCAAACACTCATGATTCTTATAAAAATAAGGAAGAAGACCGCAGTGATCAAGATGCGCGTGAGAAATAATTGCGGCTTTAACATTCTCTGTAATTTCCGAAGGATATTCTATCTGATCAATACTAAGTTTAATACCATAATCAAGTAAAAACTTTTCGCCAAAATCAAGAACTATTGCGCTTCGCCCAACTTCCTGACACGCACCGTGCCCAGTAATAGAAAAATTATTTTTCACCATAAAAATCACTAATTATATTTCCTAACAAACAATTGGTTTACCGGACTCACAAACGCATCACATTTACTTTGCGCATCAAATTTCACTGAAATTCTTGACACCACAAATATTCAATCCAACTTAAGTTCTACTCTAATGGATAAAGTTTGAAATACTTTATATTCTTTTGCCCTAAAAAAACACTTAAAACCCCTCAAAACGCCAAAATGGCCAATAAACAAAAAAATATCAAAATCTCAATGAAATACGCTAAATTCCAATTAAAAAATAAAATAGGCCCAAAATAAATTAAAAAAAAACAAATTTCAAATAAAACAAAACAATCCAAAAAGAGGGTTGTCTGACGCTTTGAAGCAAATGCTCCAAAACGTCATTAATTAAATCCTCTTTTTAGTTACCGCAACTCCCACCCTGAGTGGTTGATGTTGTTGAACTTAGTACCACACTACACTCTGCAGGAGCAGTAGTGAATGAGTTACAAATTGCTTGTTTGTATGCTTCTGAATTACCATACTGATAAACCGCTGTTGATTCAACACCGTTAATTATCAAAGTTGGAGATCCATTAGCACCAGCTGCTGCCGAAGCATCTGCATTCTCTTTCATTAATGCAACACCTTCATTTGCAACACAAGTGTTGATTTTAGCTACATCAATGTTGAACGCATTCGCTGCAGATTCCCAGCAAGAGCCGTCAGATCCGCAATTATTATTTACATTAACTGCGAAATTCAACCAAGCAACATTGCCGTAATATTTAGCAACACAAGCTTCGCGTTTATTCTGAGCAACTTCAGCCGGACCATGCAAAGACTGAACAGTGTTACCGTCAACGCTCACAATGAAATGAACATTGAAATCAATCTTGTTCTTCAACAAGTTGAAGTCAGGAACAAAAGTGTTCTCTGCTTGATTACCAAACGGACAGAAACTCATTACATACAAGTCAACCTGCGGCTTGTCAGTTTTAACTGGTTCCGTAGTAGCTGGTGGAGTTTGAGGAGTTGTATTCTGCTTAGGCAAAGGTTTAGCCATATCAAACGCTTGACCAATAATTAATTGCCCTGCGCCGGAATAAACATTCCCCACACTAACCTGCGCACCGTTTTGTATTATCTCATAATTTAATGAGTACAAACCGCCGCCAAGATCATTTACATCCAGTATTTTTGCCCTGACATTTGCGTCAACTATTAAATTTGTATTTATATAATTCTCAACAGAACTGCTTAATGCAATAGTATCAACCGCAACAACAACAGGCCCTGTTTGAGGAGTAGAAGATGCGCCTACTGCAAATCCTGCCCAAGTTGCCACCAAAGTCGCACAAAAAACAAGTACGAGAACAATTGCAACAGAACTCCAATTCATTTTAGGAGCCTTTGCGTGATGATGTTCTACTTGCTCGTGATGAGCTACGTGATGACCCTTACTATGTTCTTTTTCCATAACAACCCTCCAATATATTTACTGCAAAAAATTTCTTTTCGTTGTAAAACGTTAACAACGTTCTACGACGCCCTGCAAAACTTTTTAGTTTTGCAAGGTTGCGAAAATTGCAAACAATTACTCGCCTGCAACCTAAACCTACTTGACCACCCCGGGTGGACAAATAGCGTTAATATCATTTGAACCAATCAGCGGAGTAATAACCGCGCCAGTAACTGGATCCTTACCAGTCAATTGATTAAGTTCACACACTAAAGCAGAATTTGGGCCATTACAATTACCAAACTCAACCCAATTATACACTGCAACGGCGCCAGTATAACCCGACCAAATTAAAGAAACAATCATAAAAATAGTTAGAATCCAACTAAGCGCCTCAAAGTGCTTGAAAATAAAACCGCCAAGAGGCTTATTTAATTTAGAAGTCTTTGAAGTAATCTTCATCTTCATCTTCGTATCAAAAGAAGTATTACACTTGCGTAAAGTTACACGCCTAAAAATACAGTCAGTTGCTTCGAAGAAATAACTCCGATACCTTGCTGAAAAAATGCCTAAAACTGCGAATACTATTAACGCGACAAAACAAATCATCCCAACAACCCTAGAAAAGGCCCAAAAAACTAGAAAGAAACAATATGAAAATGTTTAAAAAGAAAAGCAATTGGTCCGGAAAAATGCTGTGTTGCATAACTCTTGTTTTGTTTTGAGCTTGTTGGCTCAAAATGTAAA
>JBAXCL010000060.1:0-6889 GCA_037141515.1 archaeon | reverse complement strand
TTTCTGATTTAGTAGAAAAAGAAGAGACTAGTCTTGATTTTTTGGTAGGAAAAAAAGTTGGTATTGATTCTTATAATATGCTTTACCAGTTCTTGGCTTCTATTCGCGGTCCTGATGGCTTGCCACTTGCAGATTCGCATGGTAATGTAACAAGTCACCTCACAGGATTGTTTTACCGCACCATTAATTTGGTTGATATGGGGATTAAACCTGTTTATGTTTTTGATGGCGCGCCTTCTGCACTCAAATCAAGAACGCTTCAGAAGAGAAAAGAAGTAAGAACAGATGCTGAGAAGCAATCTAAAGCTGCTTTGCAGAGTGGAGATTTAGCAGAGGCACAGAAATTCGGTTCACGGGCGCTAAAACTAACGCGCGAGATGACTGATGAGGCAAAAAACCTTCTACTGTTGATGGGAATTCCTGTTGTGGAAGCGCCTCAGGAAGGAGAAGCTCAAGCTAGTGTAATGGTTTCGAGTGGCCAATTGTTTGGAGTAGTTTCTCAGGATTTTGACTGCTTGCTCTTTGGTGCAAATCACTTATTTAGAAACATTGGCTTCTCTGGTAAACGCAAAGTCGCTGGAAAAAATTTCTACGTTGAAGTAAAACCGCAGTACATTCAACTAGAGAATGTTCTTTCAAAGCTAGGAATAACAAGGCAAAAACTTATTTGGCTTGGAATTCTAGTAGGGACTGATTTTAATGAAAAGTTTCCAAAAATCGGCCCCAAAACCGCGATTAAACTAGTGAAAGAAAATGATTCTTTTGAAAGTATAATTTCTGCGACAAAATTTGAGCCGAATTTTGATTATAAAGAAATAGAAGAGCTCTTCACACACCCAGTAAGTGTAGAAGTGCCTGTAAAGCAAATTGATTCAACCGAACCACTGAGAGAAAAAATAATTGAGTTCCTTGTGGAAAAGCACGATTTCTCAAAAGACAGAGTAACATCAACTCTTGATTCATTTTTGAAAAAGAAAGAAGAAACGGAGAAACAAAAAAGTTTGAGCCAGTGGTTTTGATTAACAGAAGTAAATTTAAAAAAGCAATATTTTGTGGTTTTGATGAATAAAGTTTCTCCAAGCAATAATCTGACAAAAAGCCCGCATAATTCAAAAAAATTAATTATTTTAGATTATGATGGCGTGATTGTTGATTCTTTTCCAACGCAGTATGAAGTTTACAAAGTTATTTGTCAAAAATTGGGGAAGAAAATCCAGCCAACTATTGAAGAATATTCAAAAGCATTCTCTGTCGGGTACATACCTTACCGTGCTTCGGTTGGTATTACAACTCCTTATGAGTTTAAAATCGCGGATAAACTTTATGAAGAAGAAGTGCTAAAGCATAAACCGCCTCTTTTTGGCGGGATTAAAGAAGTTCTCTTAGAACTTGAAAAGAAATATTTAATCGTTCTAGTTTCAGCAAATTTTAAAATTAACGTTATTGACAAGCTTTTGCATTACCAAATTCATCATCACTTTAGTCACTTAATCGGGCTTGAAGCAAATAATACTGAACCGATGGATAAAGCTGTTGAAATAAAAAAGCTTCTTCTTGAACTAGACATTAGAGCTAAAGATGCGGTAATGATTGGGGATAGGAACAATGATTACTTTGAGGCAAAGGGTGCCGGACTTGATAAAATAATTTTGACTAATTATGGCTGGGGTTTTGATAGAGAAAAAACTTTTGACAGGGTTAAAGTTGAAGTAAATAAACCAAGTGATATACTTGTTGCTCTTAAATCGATTAATTTTTAGACTTATTTGTATTTAATTTAGAAATAATTTTTGAAAGCTCGCGTAAATCAGTGATTTCATAATCTGGCAAATAATTTAATTCGTTTCTTTTAGCATCCATTCTTTTGTGGTTGAACCACACAGTAATCATTCCAATTGATTTTGCGATCTGCAAATTTCTTTTTGTATCATCAACAAAAATACTTTCATTCGCATTAAAACCAGATTTTTTTATCAGTATTTCAAAAAACTCTTTGCTTGGTTTAGCAGTTTTTAGTTTGTAACTCACAAAAATATCTTTAAAGTATTTTTTTGCGCCAAGTATTTCGAGTTCTTTCTCAAAGTAACCCTTAATGTGGTTTGATGCGATGAATAGCGGATATTTTTTGTAAAGTTCTTTAAGTGCAGAGTGCGCGCCTTTGTTGTATTTCAAATATTCAAAATGGCTAAACACTAATTCTTTTGGCATCCCTTTTGTAAATTCTTCAAGTTCAATTTCTTTTACTTTTGCGGACTGGTATCGTTTATTCATTTCTTCTTAAGAGTTGTATTCTTTAATTCGCGGGAATATCTCAGTGTGCATTAGCGTGCCGTTTTTTGTAATAACTCCTTCAAAATAAAAAAAAATAGCTACACTCATATAACTCGCCCGCTTAAAGATAATAATCTTTAATTAAAATACATTATTTCTCTGCTTGGTTGTTTTTATTTGCAGTTTTAGTTAATTCCAGCAACTATGAATGCTACAAGACTTATTAGCATTCCGTATTTTGAAAGCTTTTGGCTTTTTTTCGGATTGTTTCTAATTAAAGCTGATGAAGAGTATGCGAAGAATACCGCTCCTATTAGTGCAACAAATAAATAAGCGGGATTTAGATTGAAGTAGAAGTAAATCCATACACTTAAAAATATTGCAAGTACGTAGTAAAGTATTGGGAATGCTTTTGCTTTTGCCACTCCGAGTATTATTGGCAAGGTGTGTTTTGCTTTAGTGTCTTTTTTTACATCTTCAATATCTTTAGTAACTTCTCTCGCCATGTTAGAAAAGAATGCGGTAATTGAAAGCGCGATAATTAGTGGTAAAATATTTCCTGCGCTTGCCGCACCGTAAATAAAAGTAATTGCTGTTCCAAGAGCAACTATTACATTTCCAACGTACTTAACTTTGTTCATAAACAAAGGGTAAGCGATTAGTAAAATTGTCATTAATATTGCAATGAATTGGCTTGTTACATTAATTAACGAAGCAAAACCTATTCCAATAATAAACAAAATTAATGCGAACCAAAGAGCTTTTCTTGCACTAACTCTTCCGCTAGGTATTGGCCTATGTGCTGAAGTTATTACATCAATTTTTCTATCAAAGTAATCGTTAATTGTCTGCCCGCCCGCGCAAACCAAAAATCCGCTTAATGCTGCGATCACTGCTGCAAAGTAATCAATTCCTCCAACAATAAAAAAACCAATTAGTATTGCGATTGCCGCCATGATGCAATTAGCTGGGCGCATTAATTCAACTAGCGCGCTAAGTTTTACTCTTTTTTGGAATTTAATTTTTGAATTCATTTCTTTAGAATTAATCTTCTTATTTGCTTTATTTGTACTTGCTGCTTTTTTTGACTTTGCTTTCATGTTTAGACTATTGATATTTGGCATATTAAAACCTATTGTGCGAGAGTTGCTAAAATAAAAATATGTTTTTTTGTTTAATTATGCTAAGATAATAATAAAAAAACTTAAAGAAAGATTAGAACTAAATCCAAAAATTTTGTACAGAAATTAAAGTTTAGCTTAAATGATTTTATGCTGAAACTTTCTTTTTCTTCTTCTTTAGTCTTAATCTCTTTGAAGAGCATTTCCTACACTGCGGCGGCAGACCAGAATTTGATCTTGTTGTCGCGTTACAACGCTGACACACATAAACATTATTGAATCTTCTTGCAATTGACTCTTTAAAATCTGCCATAAGCTCACCAATTAGAAAACTTCAATACGCAAACCTTTATAAACGATTTCTGTTGCATTTCCTTTTAAGAGCAGTAAAATCCTTTGATTATAAATGAGTTTAGGATAGTTTACTGCTAGTTAGTTGCCCCAATAGTGCAGCGGTCAAGCACACGAGCCTTTCAAGCTTGTAACCCGGGTCCGAATCCCGGTTGGGGTATACTCAGTAAATAGTATTAATATCCGCTGTTTTACAGCCTCAAGAAGTATTACAGCGTAACTTATATAAAATTCTATCCTTTGTTAGGCACCGCATGATAAGTTGGGAGAATTAGTTTTTTTGTTTCTTTGCTTTTTTCTTTTCTTCTTTAAGGTTGAAATGTTTTGCTAAGAAGCGCATTACTGTTGTGAATTCTATTTCTTCTGCTAGAAGTGGAATCATATCAGTGTCCCATCTGTTTTTGAGTGTTTTTGCTTTGTTGAATAATCTTATTATTGAGAATTCTATTCCTGCGCTTTTGCATTTTTCTTCAGCAAGTTTGTAGTTGATTTGGTGATCCGTTTTGAGTATTTGGTAAATATCAAAATGATCGCGAGGTTTATTTCTAGTTATTCCTGCCCTTAACTTTTCGGCGATAAGTTCCTCTTCAGCAAGTAGGTTTAATTGGAATTTTGGTATGTTGTTCGCATAAAAGTGTTCAATGGCTTTATTCTCTGGTATGCGTAGAAGATCTGCTTTCTCGTTTAAGTCAATAAATACTTCTCCTTTTATTTCTCCAAATAGGTTGTATGCCACGACTATTCTAATAAATCCTGTGACATTTTTGTCGTGAGTTATTGAACCAAACATTTTTGATTTATCTAGTGTTTGGATTATTTCTAAATCAATTTTTTTTACATTAGTTGTTACTGTAAAATCAATGTCTTCACTTAGTCTTGAGTGGTGGAGAATAGTTTTTTGCAAAGCTGTTCCGCCTTTAAAATAAACATTAGGAATGTTTTTGATCAAGAAAAGTATTTCTGTTAAAACATAGTCTTTTGCGAGTAAATCTTTGCTGAATCTTCTTGTTGAAGCGATTTCGTATAATTCGTTTTTTGTTATTCTCTTGATTTCATCCATTCTTGTGCCTCCTTTTTGTTAAGTATGAAAAAATTGTGGTTTTGTATTTTTTGTACTATTGCTTTTTTAAGATTCTTTTTTGAGGTTCTGTGAAAGATTATTCGCATGTTAAATATTTTTACTTTGCCTTGTCTTCTTGTAGTATATACGTCTGCTTGGAATGGTATTTGGTCAGTAAGTCTCCAATAGTTAGCTGCAAACCATCCTCCAATGAAATAGTCTTGTCCATCAAGAATTTCGTCAATTGCAACAGTAATATCATCTATCCATTTTCCTGTTCTTGCTTTGATTGGCACAAAGTAGTATTTTGAGCGATTGAGTTTTATTATTCGCTCCTTTTTTTTAAGCCAATAAAGAGTATTGGTTATTTGTTTTTCGTTTTCAAAAAGCAGGGCAATGTTTTTACGTGTAAAGTAATAGTTTCCTTTGAACTCGAGTTCTGAAGCAAGCTTCATTTCTTGATTCGAAAGTCCTTTTATTGCCATAACATCAACCTCTTAATAACTAAGACATTCATGTTATATATAAATGTGCTGTTTTTAGTGGCGGTGTAGAAATCCTATTGGATTTCTATCCAAAGTGTTAGTCGTATTGGACTGCACCCCTGTTTTTGAGTAAGGGTTAAACTTTTTTCTATACATAAGTTTGACTATGCTTGGAGGTGTGGTTTTTATGGGCAGACATTTTTCAAAGGAATTGAAAGAGAAAGTGTTGCAGGAATTAGCAACAGGCAAGCCTGTTGCTGTAGTTTGTAAGGAGTATGATGTGAATAGTGATTTGATTTATCGTTGGCGTAAAGAAAAAGGGATTAATCCAAGATTGGCGTTTGCAGGTAAAGGCAATCCTGCTAAAATGGAAACCAAAATTGCTCAGCTTGAACAAAAGATTGGACAACAAACAATGGAAATAGATTTTTTTAACAGAATGAATAAAGCAATGTTTGAAAAACTCAAAGAAATAAAAAAAAACGAGAGGCGAGAATTATGATGTACCAACTCATCCAACAAAATCATGGAGTTTTGTCTTTAGACAAAGCTTGTGCATTAATTAATGCACCAAGCCAACCAGTTGAGAAAAAGGATTCTTTGCTTGAACAAATTTTCTCAATAGCTGCTGAGTCACCAAAATATGGTTATCGCAGAATTACAGAAGAATTGCACCGTAGAAATCAAAAAATTAATCATAAACGCGTATTGAATATAATGCATCAAAATGGATTACAACCCAAAAAGAAACGCAAATACGTGAAAACCACGGATTCCAATCACACCAATCCAATATATCCAAACCTAACAAAAAACAAAATCATTAACGGATTAAATGAAGTCTGGCCAGCGGATATAACATACATTTATTTCGGAAACAACGAGAAAGCATATCTTGCAACAATCATAGACAAATATTCAAGAAAATGTTTAGGCTGGCAACTATCTAGAAACATTGACACACAACTATGCGTGGACGCATTAACAATGGCGTTAAACACGCGAGAAAAAATGAGTATTGTTGGATTAATTCATCATTCAGACAGAGGCTCAACATACACATCAGAAGAATACACGCGCCTGCTCAAAGAGCACGGCATTACAATAAGCATGTCACGCAAAGCAACGCCAACTGATAATGCACGCGCAGAATCATTTTTCAAAACAGTAAAATATGAAGAGGTTTTTATGAATGAATACAATTCATTCACTGACGCATACGAAAATATTAAACATTTTATTGAGGAGGTGTACAACCAAAAAAGATTGCATTCAGCCATCGGCTATCAGCCGCCAACTGAATTCGAGGAGAAGATTTTAAAGAACGAAGGATCTTAACTCATACAACAAAACAAGGGTTCACTCCAGTTCTCGTGGAAAGCAAGTATGGCTCCTGTTCCTTCGCTTCGAACACGAACATATCTTTTAGTGCCCCGCAAATCAACATGTGGTAGATTATAGTAATTGGTCAAGCTGTCGTTTTTCTTTTTTTTTCACAGCACCTAAACTCAAAAGTTTTTCCCGCAAAACCGGAAAATCGGTTTCAGAACACTTAGCTTTAATTTCAACTTCCATTCAAACTACCTTGCACAGTATAATAC
>JBAXCL010000059.1:0-6907 GCA_037141515.1 archaeon | reverse complement strand
GCACTCAACCTAACCCAAACAATCAAACAAAACCTACAAAACGGTTAGCAAATACAGAAAAAGAAACTCTTGATAAAGCAATCGCGACATGGGCTGACGCGGGCGTTTTAGTAAATGACATCGATATAAAAAGGAAAATATTTTACTACACTATTTTTGGAAAAGGTGCTTTACTAAGACATTAGGGCATGCGAATTAAATGCGGAACAGCATTACCAATTTGCCAAACCCTGGGCAGAGAAGAAATCCTTAATAAAATTGATTGGCAATTCTATGACTCTGCAAAGGAGAAAATGCAAACTCAAAAGATTCAAAAACTTTCAGATGAAAGACTAGACATTATTTGTAATATTGCAATTGAGGAGTATATAACTAATCGTTTGCAAAATTCCAAGGTGCTTATTTTTAAAGAAAAAAGTCTTCGAAATTACGCACAACACAGAATAAATAACAAAAAAGGATTTTTGTTTACTTGGAAAGATATACTTAATGAGGAAGAAAATAAAGAACTTTTCAAAGAAAGAAATGACAATAAAATGGTGCCTTTATGCAGAGGAATTCTAATAGCCCTTTATGAACATCTAGCTTCAAAAGGGCATAAAGAAATAATTCAATTTTATGATGAAATTGATGAAATTCCAGTAACAAACGCGGTTGAACTATATAAATTAATATCTGAAAAATCCCCTGTTCTTTTTCCAAAAATATTATTTAAAATCGATTTTATCAAAAAGTCTGAATAATAAGAGACTGCCAAAACCTATTTTTGGACAAATGAGGCGATTTTAAAATACTTGACAAGCATAAACAAATAGAAAGCAAAGTGATTTTTATGACAGGAAACCCACTACCAGATAAAACAAAAAACCCAAGCGAGTGGTACACACAAATAATCAAAGACGCGGAACTAGCGGATATTAGATACGGAGTAAAAGGCGCAATAGTTTTTCAGAACTGGGCTGTCGAAGCAATGGAACTCATGTACGATTACATGGAAGCAGATTTGAAGAAAAGAGGACACAAAAACTATTGGTTCCCGACACTGATTCCAGAAAGCTACTTCCAAAAAGAAGCAGAACACATTAACGGATTCTCACCAGAAGTATTCTGGGTAGAAAAAGGCGGAGAAGACAAACTAGAAGAAAGATTAGCACTAAGGCCGACAAGCGAAACTGCATTTTACACAATGTTCGCACTATGGATACGCTCATACAAAGACTTGCCTTACAAAACATACCAACGCGCAAACGTATTTCGATACGAATCAAAAGCAACACGCCCATTTTTACGAAGCAGGGAATTTTACTGGATAGAAACCCACTGCGCATTCGCAACAGAAGAAGATGCATACAACAATGTGCTTGAAGATATGGAAACAACAAAAAGAATTGTTTATGGCGTATTCGGCGTGCCAACAATTGTGTTTGAACGACCAGCATGGGATAAATTTGCTGGGGCACTACGAACATTTGGGGCAGACGCAATAACCCCGTCTGGAAGAGTAGTACAACAACCAAGCACACACATGATAAACCCGCACTTCGCAAAATCATTCGGAGTAAAATTTGCTGACAAAGACGAAAAAGAAAAAACCCCATTTACAACCTGCTACGGCCCAGCAATATCCCGAATATTTGCATCAGTAATACTGACCCACGGAGATAATATGGGACTAAGATTCCCATTCGAAATTGCACCAAAACAAATTGTGATAATCCCAGTACTTGCTGAAAAAGAACCAAAGGTTTTGATTAAAGCAAAAGAAATTGCAAGCACACTAGAAAAAGAAGGGCTCAGAGTAGAACTTGACGAATCTGAAAAACGCCCAGGTGAAAAATATTATTTCTGGGAAATGAAAGGAGTGCCACTGCGAATAGAAATCGGGCCCAAAGATTTAATTGCAAACCAAGTAGTAATTACAAGAAGAGATACTGGAAAAAAAACTATTGTTGCTGAAAAAGAAATTTTAAACGAAGCTAAAAAACTCGGTGCCGAACTAAGCGAGAATATCAAAAAAGAAGCTCTGAAAAGCTTTGACGGGCTTGTAAAAGATGCAAAAAATATTGAAGAAGTTAAAAATGTTGTTGGAACTGGAATCGCACGAGTGAACTTCTGCTCTGTTGAAAAAGACGGCGAAAAATGCGCAGAAGTAATTGAAAGAGAAACTGGCGGAAAAATAAGGGGCGTGCGCGCAGGAACAGAAGAAAAACCAACTGGAAACTGTATTGCGTGCGGTAAAAACGCTACAAAAGTAGTTTATATTGCAAAAGACTACTAATTAATTTCAAAATTAATATCCAATAAACGCCCCCAAGCAAGGCTTAAATAATCCAATTCCCTATTTCTTATCATGCCAACTGATTATCTTGATGAAATTATCGGCGCAGTAAAACAAGGCGCAAAGGAAATAAAAGATAATGAAGAAGGACAAGGAATTAATGCTCCCGCAACACCCCCCCAGCCACAAAATACTCAACAAACTACCCAACCACCACAAGAAAAAACTCAAATAGTACAAGAAACAAAAAAACCCGAGGACAAAGAAGAAGAAATTGCACACGAAATAATACAAAAAGATATGAAAGGACTTGAAGACGAGGATTTATCAGCTGCTGAAAAAACGGCAATAGAAAAAGAACTCGAAGCAAACAAAAAAATAGAAGTAAAAGCATACGGAAAAGTTAAAATTTATAGAATACCTGGAAAACCACTGGCTTACTACTTTGTTCCAACAACAAAACCAACCGCGTCAGAAAGAAGAATGATTAACACACTAAAAGAAGCAACAACAAGACTAATCAGCATCACACCATACAAAATAAGAAACCCTGAAGAACGAAGAGTCGTTTACAAACAAAAAATAATTGAAATTATTCGAAATAACCCAAACTTAAGAATCCCAGAAAGTAGACAAAACTTTTACGCAGACGCGGTAGTAAGAGAAATGGTAGGATATGGACTAATTGACGATTTGATTAAAGATGATAATTTAGAAGAAATAATGATAGTCGGACCAAAAAGACCAGTGTATGTATTCCACAGAGAATACGAAATGATGCTAACTAATATTGAATACTACTCCGAACAAGAAATTGAAGACCTAATAAATAAAATCGCACGCGAAGTAAACAGAAGAGTAGATGTATCAAGCCCTTTACTTGATGCGCGCCTAACAGACGGAAGCAGAGTAAACGCAACAATACCTCCGGCAAGTATCAGCGGAGGAACAATTACAATAAGAAAATTTCGTAAAGACCCATACTCAATGATTGACCTAGTAAGAATGAATACCATTAGCAGCGAAGCTGCTGCATTCCTTTGGCTCGCAGTAGACGGAATGGGAACAAAACCAGCAAATGTACTAATATCAGGCGGAACAGGCTCCGGAAAAACAACACTACTAAACGTACTCGCATCATTCGTACCAGACAGAGAACGCGTAATAACAATCGAAGACACGGCAGAACTAAACTTGCCAATAAAACACTGGATAAGACTAGAATCACGCCCCCCCGGATTAGAAGGTGCGGGCGAACTAAAAATGGATATACTAACAAAAAACTCGCTAAGAATGAGACCAGATAGAATAATTGTTGGAGAAATCAGACACGAAGAAGCATTCACACTATTCACTGCGCTAAACACGGGGCATGATGGCGCTTTAAAAGGAAACTCAGTAATACAATTTTCAAACGGAAAAACAAATGAAATAGAAAAAATATTTTATGAACAACAAACTGAAATTAAAAATGAAAATGGTTTTGAATACCGCGCCCCAGATAAAGAAATTTTTGTTCCAAGTTTAAACAAAATAACATTACAAATCGAAAACAAACGAATTTTGCGTTGCTGGAAGAAGAAAAATTCTGAAAGGCTGACAAAAATACATCTAAAAACCGGAAAAGAACTAACCCTTACTAATGACCACCCGCTTTACAAACTATGCAATGGGGTGACAGAAATTCCTGCTGGAGAAATTCGCATTGGGGATTATCTTGCAATACCAGAAATTAATAATTTGGAAACCGAATTTGAAATAGCAACAAAAAACGGCACAAAATTAAAACTTAATGCAAAGACACAAATTAAGTTTGAAGAAGTGACTAGTATTGAAGAAAATGAAGCTGATTATGTTTATGACTTTACAGTTGAAGAAAACCACAACTATATTGCAAACGGAGTAATTGTTTCAAATTGTATGGGAACAGTACACGCAAACAGCCCAGCAGAAACACTAATCAGATTAATGAGCCCGCCAATGAGCGTACCAAGCATAATGCTAACTGGCCTAGATTTAATCGTTGTAGAACACAGGTACTACGATAGAAAAAAAGGGACTATAAGAAGAATAAGTGAAATAGCTGAAGTATACGGCGCAATGGAAGGCCAGCCAAAAACCCAAATACTTTACCAACGCGACTCAGTACGCGACGTACTTGAAAAAACACTCATTGACAGCAGATATCTGAAAATGCTTCAAAACTTTACGGGCGCCCCAAAAGACCGAATCCTAGCCGAAATAGACTCTAGGAAAAACTTCCTTGAAAACCTTGTGCAAAAGAATATAAGGGACTTAAGCAATGTTTCTGAGAGTGCTAAAAAATATGTTATTGATAAAAATATAATGGTGTAAAAATGACTTACGAAGGAAGCATAGACAGGGAAGAAGTCGAAAAGATTATCGACACCATGAAGAAAAAATACCGTCAAGAAGGAATGGAATTCGAGGAAGTAAGCGGCGGACTTAAAGAACTACGCGGAATAATCGCAGAAGATACATACGCAAAAGAAGATATTGAATCAAAAGAAGATTTAGAATCATTCCCATCCGAAGTCGCTCAAAGCCTTGGAAAATTTTATTTAAAGCTAAAAAGCGTACTAAAACCACTACAAGAATTTTTGAAAAAAGTTCCATTCTCTGAAGAAGTCGGTTATTACTTATACTCCGCAAACCTACCATACTCAGCAAACCAATACCTAGCACTTGGAAGCGCAGCAGGGTTGATTGCAGCACTAATTGGATTAATACTTGGATTATTCATCGGCGCACTACTAAGCGCAACAACAAACAATTTGCTATACGTATCCCTGCTCCCGCCAGCATTAGCAATAGTAGCAGGAATACTAGTAACCGCAATAGTTCTAATTATCCCAAAACAACTCGCAAACGCACGCGGAAACGCATGCTCAATAGAATTACCCTTCGCACTAAGACACATGTCAACAGAACTAAAAGCAGGAATAGGATTATACAAAACAATACAAGCCGTAACCGCCGCAAATTATGGAGTACTAAGCGAAGAATTCGCACGCTCAATAACAGAAATAGAAGAAGGAACAGATACAGCAGCAGCACTAAAACACCTCGCACTAAGAACACAAAGTAAGCCACTAAGATCAGCAATTAACCACATGCTCCGCGCAATCAGAGTCGGCGGAAACTTATCAACAATAATGAACAAAATCGCAGAAGACGTAAGCGAAGATTTGAAAAATAAAATAAATTCATTCTCACAACAAATGAATTTCTTTGCAGTAATATTCATCTTCATCTGCATAGTACTACCAGTCGCAATTATGATACTAGGCGCAATAAGAAATTCGCCAGTTGGATCAAGCGCAGGACAACTATTTGCGTCAGTACCGCTAACGCCAAACATAATGCTTTTATTTTTTTTAGTAGTAATGCCAATGATATTTGCAGCACTTAACCTAATGGTTTATTTTATGCAACCAAAAATGTGATAATTATGGAACTAAAAATCTGGGAAGCTTACAAACAATGGATTGAATTCTCAAGAATGAAATACAAGCCAATACTATGGATAATGCTAGCTCTTGTCGCAACAATAGCAGTATTTGTAGTAGTACAAATACTTTCAATGCTACTAATCCAAGGAGTTACACTCCTGCCCGTAGCATTTTCCATGGCAACATTCGTTCTTATGCTAGGTTACCCATACC
This sequence comes from archaeon, assembly GCA_037141515.1. Lineage (GTDB taxonomy): Archaea > Iainarchaeota > Iainarchaeia > Iainarchaeales > JAAZKV01 > JAAZKV01. Next base: position 943 of record JBAXCL010000059.1, on the reverse strand, counting down.
TAAAATCAGAAAGCATAATAGGATCCATAGAAAAAAACTTTAGCGACGCACTAAAACAAATGGCGGACACACTAAAAGCCGGTGACACCTACGAAAGCGCACTAAGAGAAGTTGCGGATGCAGACTATGGAAGACTATCTGAAGAAATGCAACTCGCACTAAGAAGACTTGAAGATGGAGAAAATTTAGATAACGCACTACAAGAATTTGCAGAAAGAATTGACTCCAAAATAATCAAAAGAACCATAACAATAATACTTGACTCAATAAAAACAGGGGCAAGCCTAGCAGACATACTAGACGACATAGCAGAAGATGTCCGCGACTTTGAAAGACTAAAAGAAGAAAGAAAATCAAACACTACAATGCAATTTTTATTCTTACTATTCTCAGGAGGAATGATTGCCCCAATAATCTTTGGAGAAATAAACGCAGTTGTTGCAGGATTTGCTAACATCGGCGCACAAACCCTAGACCCCGCACAAATAAGTAACGCACTTGAAACAAACAACTTCATAGTACTACTAATACAACTCTACATCATAATCGAAGTACTTGGCTCAGGAATAATGATGTCACTAACAAGAGAAGGAAAACTTAACAAAAGCATTATATACATCCCAATACTACTATTGATTGCATTTGTATTCTACTACCTATCAGTAATTGTGATTAAAGGAATATTAATGGGGGCAACAGCATGAAAGAAGAAAAAGCACAAGTAAATATTGAATTCTTGCTAATAGCCGCAGGCGCAATAGCAGTAGTAAGCATAGTCGCATTATTCATTAAAAGCACAGCAAACACAGTAGCCGAAACAGCACAAGAAGCAGGAAACAAACCATAAAACAAGAAAATGGATTTAAATAAAAACTAAGTTCGCCAAGACGGCTTTGGGACAAAACTTTATAAATGGTCTATTTTTAGGTGTTCGGCTGAGAAA
>JBAXCL010000058.1:0-7013 GCA_037141515.1 archaeon | reverse complement strand
GCCGCCTTTTTCTATTTTTTCTATTTCCGCATAATCCCTGGCTTTAGCTGATTCAAGAGTAGCTGGGCGATGACGCAAATTAGTATCAGAAGCGGATAAAACACGATTCACAAGCCGCGAATAACGAAGCGCAGGGGGCGTATACACAGCAACCACGCAAAAATGCGAACCATAACGCTCCTTTAAAATTTTGTACTCGCTCCAGCTATACAAACCATCCCCAACAACATTTCCTTTCTTTAATAACGCATCAAATTTTGGAATGTTTAATGTTGCAAACGCACCAGGGCCGTGCTCAATACGAACTGCCTCTCTAATCGGACGCTCATTTTCTTCAGTAGGCGCAAGACCGCGCTCCTTAACAATATCCAAAGTAATTTGACCAAAGCGCACAAACCCATAACCCTGATTAACAAGATAATCGGCAACAACACTCTTACCTGCGCCAGTCATTCCAACAATACAAACCAATTTACTCATACAAAACCAACACTGCGAATAAAATAAATACTTTAAACTTAAAATACTTAACTCTAAAACAACAAAAAAATATTATTTAATCAAACCCCCTAATACTAACATTCACCGCAGAACCAATTTCTTTTACAACTGATTTTACTTCGGAAAGCTTCAATGGTTTTAGACTACGACTCTTTACATCAAGTGCTTTTTTTGGCTGAAAAATTTGCAAAAACCAAACTTCGTTTGGAATAAGACGCGCCATTTCAAAAAGATCGTCTTTTGTAAGCTTTGGAAAAAGAGTTGTACGAAACTCATGAGGAATTTTTGAAGAAGAAAGAAGCGAAATCGATTCAAGAAGCTTTACTGAAGGAGTATTAACCTGTGTAATTGAATAATACTTTGAAAGCGGTGCTTTAAGGTCCATCGCAACGTAATCCAAAAGCCCATCCATAAGAAGTTTTTTTAAAATCTCAGGACGCGAACCATTAGTATCAAGCTTTACTTTAAAACCAAAAGATTTTATTTTTTTAATAAACGGGATTAAACCAGGTGAAAGCGTTGGTTCCCCGCCAGTTATAACAACACCATCAAGCATTTTCTTATTCTTTTCAAGGAATGCGAAGAAATCTGACTCTTGGAGAAGCTCGCGCTTACTTTTTTTAAAATAAGTATGCGAAAGAAGCTCCTTATTATAACAAAACTTGCACCTAAAATTGCAATTCACCAAGAAAGCAATACAAGCAACCAACCCGGGAAAATCAGTGAGAGTTGTTTTTTGCAAAGAACCAATAAACACACAACTCACCAATCATAAAAATAAAAAGTAACTTTGAAATAAAAAAAATCAAAATTACAAAAACTACTTATTCGCGAAAAAATAAACTCGGGGGAACAAATGCTAACTAGCACTTGCACCCATCACCAACTGTAGAATCATACATTTTACGATCGCTAAATTCGGCTTGTTTAGAATCATTCCAATTAGCAACAGGCCTGATGAACCCTACAACTCTACTATACACTTCACACTTTGTTTTAACCATACAATCACCCTCAATTTTTTATTATTTTTACAAAACTCTCTAATTAAAGCCAAAAAATTGGCCAAAAATTTAATTTTTAAAAACTTTCAAAACACCACAATCCAAAAAACCAATAAAAAAACTAATTACTTCTTAATTAATTACTCTTTCTCACACACCGGACAATACTCGTGCTCGCCGTTAAGATAACCATGAATCGGGCAAATACTAAAAGTCGGAGTAAGGGAAAAATAAGGCAAGTGATAATTACTTGCTATTTTTTTTACAAGATTCTTTGTTGACTCTTTTGACGGAAGACGCTCGCCAAGGAAAACGTGGAAAACTGTTCCACCCGTGTAAGAACACTGCAAAGGATCCTGAATATCAAGCGCACCAAACAAATCAAGATTAGAATTAACTGGAAGCTGACTTGAATTAGTGTAATACGGAGGAGCACCGTGAGATTTGAATTGAGATTCGTTAGCGACTATAATATCTGGATAGGTTTTCTTATCTGCCCAAGCAAAACGCCTTGTCGTACCCTCGCCAGGAGTCGCTTCAAGATTAAAAATATCCCCAGTTTCGTTCTGATACTCCTGCAAACGATCACGCATAAAATTAAGCACCTTAAGAGCAAAAACCTGCCCCTCTTTTTGAAGCAAATTCTTTTTCATGAAATTAATAATCGCCTCATTCATTCCAAGCAAACCAATAGTTGAGAAATGATTAGTCCAATAACCGCCAGTCTGCTCCTTAATACTACGCAAATAAAATTTTGAATACGGGTAAAGCCCCTGATCAGTAAGACGCTCAATAGTTTTACGCTTAATTACAAGAGACTCTTTTGCTAAATCCATTAAATGCCTAAGTTTAGACATGAACTCTTCTTCAGATTTTGATAAATACCCAATACGCGCCATATTAATTGTTACTACCCCCAGCGAACCAGTTAACGGATTTGCACCAAACAAACCCCCGCCACGCTTATTTAGAACCTTATTATCAATTCTGAGCCGACAACACATACTCCGCGTATCCTCAGGCTTCATATCAGAATTAATGAAATTTGCAAAATAAGGCGTACCATACTTTGCAGTCATATCCCAAATACCATCATACTTTGGAGAATCCCAATTGAAATCCTTTGTAATATTATAAGTTGGAATGGGAAATGAGAACGGCCTGCCAGTCGCATCACCCTCAGACATTACTTCGCAAAAAATTTCGTTAAGCAAATCCATTTCATCTTGGAACTCTGCATAAGTGGTTTCCATTGGTTTACCGCCAATAATAACAGGATCTCCAGCAATATGCGGAGGAGCAATTAAATCCATTGTTAAATTTGTAAAAGGATTCTGAAAACCTACTCTGGTTGGAACAGCACAATTGAAAACAAACTCTTGCATAGCCTGCTTAACCTGAGCACGATCCAAATTATCATAACGAATAAAAGGCGCCAAATAAGTATCAAAACTACTAAAAGCCTGCGCACCAGCACTCTCACCCTGAAGAGTATAAAAGAAATTCACTACCTGCCCAAGCGCAGTACGAAGATGCTTTGCTGGTTTTGAAGCAACTTTACCGCGAACACCAGTAAAACCTTCAAGCAAAAGCTGTTTTAAATCCCAACCAACACAATACGCACCCAAAATATCCAAATCATGAATATGGAAATCTGCATTTTTGTGAGCCTCAGCAACTTCTTTTGGATAAATCCTACCCAGCCAATAATTTGAAACAACACGCCCAGCGATATTAAAATTCATCCCCTGAAGAGAATACGCCATATTTGCGTTCTCCCTAACACGCCAATCTTCCTGCGTAATATACTGACTTATAATTTCAAAATTATTTACCATATCTTCGGTTCTTCTTAGAAGCTCGCGCTGGTGACGATACAAAATATATGCTTTAGCCGTTTTATCATGCCCGCCCTTAATCAAAATAGTTTCAACTAAATCCTGAATCTCCTCAACACTAGGAACTTTTTCATCAGAATACAATTCATTAATCTTCTCAATAACTTTATTCGCAATCGCACTAGCACGACTACGATCAGTCCCGCCAACAGCAGAAACAGCTTTCCAAATAGCAATTTCTATTTTAGAAGCATTGAAAACGGCTTTTGAGCCGTCACGCTTAATTACAAATTTTGGCAAGACAACAACACTCCCTCAAATTATTTTTAAAAAATCACAAAAAATTTTGAATTCCAGAATTAGAATCTCCTACTATAAAAAGCTTACTACTCTTAAGAGAAGAGTTTGATTAGGCAACCACACCCAGACGTACGCGGTTGGCAAAGGCAAAAAAATGTCCAACAAATGCAAATGTTGGTAAGAAAAGCGAATAAATAACTGCCACAAAGTTAGGAAATGTGCTTGATGGTTGCGAAAAAAATAATATTTTTAATAATTCAAAATTATAATGATACTTAATCATTTATAAAATTCAAAATCTTTACAAAACTCTAAAATATTTTGTTTAATCTGAGCAAGCTTTACCTCATTCAAACGATTTTAATGAGCACTATGCATAAAACCAGCAACTTCAGACATTTCTTTTTCTTTCATACCGCGAGTGGTTAGAACAGGGGCACCAACACGAATACCGCCAGGATCCCAAGGGGAACGAGAGTCAAAAGGAATCGTATTCTTATTACAATAAATCCCTGCTTTTAATTTGAGCCCTAAAAACAAAGTCAAAAAATTCCATTCGCGTCAAAATCCTTTTTTACTCGGATAAATTTCGCTGAGGAGAATGATTGCTGTGCAAAAAGCAAAATAGTGGGAATTGCAAAAAACAAAAAAAGAGCATTGGCAAATAAAACAAGCGCAAATGAAGCTACTGCAATAATTCCTAGAAATAAATGTGGTTTTTTTAGAACAATACTTTTAACTGAAGCTAATTTTTTTACAAAAAACAAAACACTTCCACTAAATGCGTTTAGGTAATTACTTTCCACGCTTGACACACGCAAGTCTGTGGGAACAAATACGTTTTCAAAAACATTCTTTTTCTTAACCACAATAATCACCAACACCGAAAACTAATCGGACACGCTTCGAACCCTAACTTTCGAAACTCTTTTTTGAACAGGAATTTTTACTGATTCCCTATCGAGCCACACAATCAATTCCTCAAATTCATGCATGCAAAACCACTCCAAAGTACTTAAAATAAACAAGACAAAAACAAAAGTTCATTAAAAAATCATGGTTAGCAATGGATACTGTGATGGATTAATATATCTTGCGCAAAGAAAAAATATTTTTATAAAAAAAGTAAAAATTTCAATAATAAATAAAAAGAAAATTGTTTATTTAAATATAAATCTAAAAACAAACGCTAAAAAACCAAAAAAACAAAATAAGGCACAAATATGGGATTAAAACTCATTTGAAGCAATAATATTTTACTTCATATATTGGACATATTCAAAATTGCCAAGGAAAAAATATTTTTAGAAGGTAATTATTTTAAGAAAAAAACAATAATATACAAAACCCAAATTCAAAAGAATTTAACTTATTAAAAATCACGCCGGCACGACACCTAGTCAGGCATTTAAAAAGAACGAATTGTAAGTACCTTATTGTTAGTGCAAAGGGGGTTGTGACTTTTAGCCGAGCCACTCTCAAAAAGCACTTTAACGAGGTGAAATTATGGCTAAAAAAATTGAAACAATAGAAGACCTACCAGGAGTAGGAGAAGGAGCGGCAAAGAAACTTGCAGAAGCGGGATACAAAACACTAGAACAAATCGCAACCGCAAGCGGGGCAGAACTAAAAGAAGTTGCAAATCTTGGAGAAGGAACTGCGGAAAAAGCAATCAAAGCAGCAAGAGATGCGCTTGACATGGGATTTGAAACCGCGGACATCTTAGCAGAAAAAAGAAAACTTGTGGGGAGACTAACAACAGGTTCAAAAGAACTTGACACACTAATCGGAGGGGGAATTGAAACCCAAAGCATTACAGAAGTATACGGAAAAATGGCGAGCGGAAAAAGCCAGTGGTGCTTCCAAACAGCAGTAACCGTACAATTACCAAAAGAACAAGGCGGACTAGAAGGAGCCTGCTTATACATCGATTCAGAAAATTCATTCAGACCGGAAAGAGTAATACAAGTAGCAAAAAAATGCGGACTTGATCCAGACGCAGTACTAAAAAACGTTTACGTTGCACGAGCATACAATGCAGAACACCAAATGATACTCGCGGATAAGGCTGCTGAAATGATTAAAGACAAAAATATCAAACTACTAATAGTTGACTCACTCACAGCACAATTTAGGGCAGAATTTGTCGGAAGAGGAACCCTTGCGGAAAGACAACAGAAATTAAACAAACACTTACGCACACTGCAAAAAGTTGCAGAAATGTACAACGTTGCAGTACTAGTAACAAACCAAGTAATATCAAGACCAGATATTTTGTTTGGAGACCCAACAGAACCAGTAGGCGGAAATGTTGTAGGACACGCCAGCAAAACAAGACTATACCTTCGAAAAAGTAAAGAAGACAAAAGAGTTGCAAAACTAGTCGACTCACCATCACTACCAGATGGAGAAGCACTATACCGAATTACTGAAAACGGAATAGAAGATGTTGAAGAATAAGAAAAAAAATTAATATTGCCCGCACAAAACGCGGGCGATTTTATTTTAAAATCCAAAAAAATACAACTCACTTAGTTGATTTATACTTTTGCTCAAAAGCAATTTTGAATTTTTCAAAACTATTTTCATTAATCGCGACACGAATTTCTTTGATTAAATTAGCAATGAAATAAGTATTATGATAAGAGAGCAGCATAAGGCCGTTTTGTTCATAAGTTTTGTACAAGTGATGAAGATACGCGCGAGAGTGATTCTTACAAACAAAACAATTACAATCTGAATCGAGCGGAATGAAAGATTCTTTATGAACCGATTTATCAATCTTAAACTGCCCCCTCCGAGAAAAAATTAATCCATGCCGCGCCATTCGAGTAGGATAAGCGGAATCAAAAATATCAACCCCCTCTGTAATTGCGTTTAGAAGTTCAAGAGGCGAACCAATACCCATTACATACACTGGCAACTCTTGCGGAATAACTTTTTTTGACGCAGCAATAATTGGATACATATCACTTTGGGCCTCACCAATACCAAACCCGCCAAGCGCAACACCATCAAAACCAATCAACGAAATTGCCTGCGCAGCTTTTACGCGTAAATCAGTATGAACCCCGCCTTGCGTAATTCCAAAAAGAAGTTGATTTGGAGAAGAAGTTTCTTTTTTTGAGTCATGAGTTTTTTTACACCGCTGTGCCCACTCAATTGTTCTAATTAGTGAATCTAAATACGCTGCACGAGTTTTACCAAAAGTGGGTTGATGATCAAGACACATCGCAACATCACTACCAAGCGCAAGCTGAATCTCAGTTGCTTTTTCAGGAGTGATTAATTCGAGGGACTTGTCAAAAGGATTACGAAAAGAAACCCCCTTATCTGAAACCTTGTCAATGAAATGATCAAGAATTAATTG